>JAIJLI010000013.1 GCA_022722495.1 Dialister sp.
AGAATATACTTTATGCAAGGGTTGTATGGTGTAATTTATCCTCTCTTCTTCGACCCTTATCATGAAATTACAAAATAGATTAAAATCCTACACTGTGGTACTCCTGCTGTCACCTTTACTCTTCCTGGGGGTCGCTGAATGGCGAGACTGGCAGAAAGAGTGTGAAAGAACTCTTCATCGTGCCAAAAATGCTAGAGAAAATGGAAGAGTGCTATAGGAAGTTAAAAGAAAACAAATGAGGTCGTTCAAATCGAACGACCTCAAAATGCAGAATGTGTTCTTTTGTATAACAGAACACAATTTCGCTAGCGAAAAACGTGGGATGCCGAAGCTGCGATGAATTAAAGGGATTCTCAGCAAGCCGTTGAAGTTTCTCTTCCCCGTCTATTAGAGGGGCATCCTCTACGCTAAGCCTCCATTCAAGATATTAATCAAATTGACCTCCCGCAGGAGTGCAATCTGAACATCACTTATTTTAAGTCGCTACCCCCATAGTCCGACTATGGGTGCAAAGATACATAAATATTATGGAATATCCAATAAAAATTAAAGGAAAAACGATAAAGCAAGTTACAAAACTTAATTTATCCCATAAAAATCTAAAGACAATACCTGATAATGTATATCAATATACAAATCTAGAAAAGCTCGATTTAAGTTACAATAGGATAGAGGTAATTCCTCAAGAAATATTGAAACTCAAAAAACTTCGAACCTTAGATTTGGCTTTTAATAATTTAAAGGTACTACAAGGCGCCTTATTTAAACTGCCCAAGTTGAAGATTTTGAATCTGCATGGTAACCAAATTAAGCATTTACCCAAGCAAATACTTGATTCGAAGATTACTACACTCATTCTTAGTAAGAATAAAATAGAACATCTTGATGAAAGTTTGATAAGCGGTATCACAAAATTGGATATTGTAGATAATCCTTTGACCAGTAAGAAGGAACAAGGAAATGTCAAGATTGAACAAAATAAGGAACTTGTGAATGCACCCATTAAAAAGAAAACTATAATGAATAAAAAGAATAAAATTTTTATCAGTTATTCTCATGCTGATAGTGCTTATTTTGACCGACTGATAACACATCTAAAAGTTCTGAAAAATTACAATGGAGAATTTGAAGAATGGTCTGATCGAAAAATTCTAGCTGGTCAAAAATGGAAAGAAGAAATTTCAAATGCTTTGAAAAAAGCAAATATTGCAATATTGTTAGTTTCGACAGATTTTTTAGCTTCAGATTTTATTCAAAGAAATGAGTTGCCTCCTATTTTGAAGAAGGCTGAAGAAGAAGATACAACTATTTTGTGTCTGCTTGTGGAACCTAGTCTTTTTGAAAAGACGGAATTGGGAGATTTCCAGGCAATTAATGATCCAAAAACTACACTTTCTGAACTTGATAAATCGGCTCAGGAAAGGATGTATTTGAAGCTAGTTGAAGAAATTGAACGTATAACTAGTTCATGTAACTAAATTCTTTTTATTAAAGGTTTTTCTAAAATATGAATATTTATGAACAGAAATGATAAGTTTGAACTTTTCTTCTCGGAAAATGATCTGGTTTCAAATATTCATCATTATGATGTGAAAATGTGGAGTAGTATTGATAGTTTAATTATAGATTAATAGTTGAATGAATGATATAACTGCTTTTTTCGCTTTCCTGAGATATTGCCTTGTATATAAGGGGAATATGAGTAGGGTGGTGGCTGGTATGGACTGGCAGGAGCTATATTCCTTTGCTTCTAAGCAGGCTCTGCTGGGGCTTTGCTTTGAGGGTATCGAGCGACTGGGGAAGGAATATCCTGAAGAGTTGAAGCAGAACCCGATAGGGAGGGAACTGCTGATGACTTGGATGGGTAAGGCGCAACAGATACGCCGACAGAACGTAAAGGTGAATTCTGTGGCGGGTAAGCTCTTCGCTATGCTGAGAGAGGATGGGTTGAGGTGCTGTGTCCTGAAAGGTCAGGGGAATGCCTTGATGTATTCGAATCCTTATTCACGTACTCCTGGAGATATTGATGTTTGGATTGATGCTAGTAGGGAGAGGATTATGGAATATGCTCAAAAGAAGTTTGAACTGGGGGATGATATCAGACTGCAGCATCTGGAGACTTCCTTGGATGGTGTGCCTGTAGAGTTGCATTTCTTTCCTTGCTCCATGAATAATCCTATCTATCATGCCAGATTGCAGAAATGGTTTCGAAGGAATGCGGATCTGCAATGCTCGCATATTGTGGGGCTGCCCGATGGGGCAGGGGATATTGCTATACCAACGACGGCATTCAATGTGATTTATCAGCTGACGCATCTGTATCACCATTTCTTTGATGAAGGGATTGGAATGAGGCAAATCATTGATTACTACTATGTAGTGAATAATGATGAGTTATTAGTGATTAGGGATACTTTGCAGCGAGAGCTGAAATATCTTGGCTTGTGGAAGTTCGCAGGGGCGGTGATGTATGTACTGCATGAGGCGTTGGGACTATCAGAGGAGAAGATGATTGCTCCGATGGATGAGAAGCGTGGGAAGTTGCTGCTGGCAGAGATTCTGGATGGTGGCAACTTCGGAAAGCACTTCACCAAGTATGGGCATTTTACACAACAAGGAATGGCAAAGAAATACTTCCTGAAGATATGGAGAAATATGCACTTCGTGCGATATTATCCTGCCGAGGCTTTGAGTGAGCCAATCTTCAGAACTTGGCACTTCTTTTGGAGGATGAAGAACAAGAAATATTAAATATACGGTGCACGGCTCTACTCTCCCCTTTTATGAAGAGGTACTTTTCGGGGATGGGGCTTATTAGCCCGTTTTTACAAATAACTAACTATAAAGAATAATGGAAGTTAAAGAGAATAACATACTGACATTTTATAGAGGTCAAGAAGATATTGTGGTCAATGAAAAAGCGAACTATGCAGATTCGCTTTTTAAGGATCAATATACTCACGCTTTGCTACAAATACACCAATTGACAAGTAAGAAGAAAGATGGTGTACCAAGTATTCTTGCTTTTTGTGGTGACCGAGGGGAAGGAAAAACGTCTTGTATGGAAACCATCAAAACTATGCTTGCAAATATAAATGGCAAAGAAGATGAACTTGTCAAGACTGCAATTGATGACTTTATGCAAAAATGCATAGTTAATCAAGAAAGCAATGAAACTTTGAAATCTAGATGTGAAAATCTGACAAAGGCAAAATTTAAAGTATTGGATACCATTGATCCGGCTTTCTTTGACAAAGACCATAATGTGATAGAATTGGTTTTAGGCATGATGTATCGTGAGATAAAAGAGCAAGAAAAAGAGTATGACATTATCCCTGAAGGTAGAAAGAAATTACTCACCGAATTTCACAATGCCAAACTATGCTTAACACAACTCAACAAGGGGGATAATCTGTATGACCCTATTGATGAACTTGAATGGCTGTCAGGTGGCTTGGCATTAAAAGATCAGTTTCAGAAGTTGTGTGATACATATCTTGAATACTCATTACAGGATAACGACAAGGAAAAACAACGTTTCCTTGTCATTCCTATTGATGACATAGACTTGAATATTAATGGGGCGTATGAGATGGCTGAGCAAATCAGAAAGTATCTCTGTGCAAATAACTGTATAGTTCTGATGTCGTTGAATATCGACCAATTTATAGAGGTGGTATCCAATTATATCAGTAAGCAAGTTGCACCGCAAGAGTATTTGGGAGCAATGGAAATGGCGCAGAAATATGTCACGAAATTGATACCGATGGAATATCGCATCATGATGCCAAAGCCTTATGATTTCTGTAATAGACCTTTTCTGTACGTGGTTAGTGAAAGCGAGAAAAAAACATATAACTCCGTGAAAGAATCGGTCGTTAGATTGATTTACGATAAGACCAGATTTTTGTTTTACAATAATAAAGGAAGTGTATCTCCCATTGTTCCGAACAATTTGAGAAGCCTTAGGCATTTGATAGGTATGCTCGTATCAATGCCAGATTTTTATTCAAACAAAGAAACAGCCAACAACAAGGAAGATTTCAAATCGTATTTCTTTCAAGTATGGACAAGACAATTGTCGAAAGAAGACAGGGAGAAGGTGATGACGCTAGTAAATGTAGTTGATACGACCAACATCAATAAGACGGTTGTGACGATGCTTGCTCCATATTTAGAAAACATTCAAGAAGACCGCATGGCCGAGGGCATTCTTGAAGCAGACAACTATAATTATAATATGAGCATTGGTGATGTGTTTTATCTATTAGACAAGATAGAACGTAGCAATGTTGTTAAAGAAAGGGCTTTAGTGCTGTTTTTCATTCGTTCTTTTTACAGCATCAAAATGTATGAAAATTATGACATAATCACCGAAACTGCTGGAGCTTTGTATCCAAATGATAATGATGAGGAAGAGATATACAAGAGTGGCCAATGGCTCAAACGTACCAATGCCTTGCAAAGATTGGTGAATGGTGCTTATTTTACGTTCAACCCAGAGGATCTTATCCCTATGAGTGCTTCTCCTAAAATGTATCGAGACACAAAGGTATATAGTGGCATGGTTAAAGATTTCCGCGAGATATTCAGCACTATGGCAGAACGCATCCGTAGATTTGATGATATGTCTTCAGAGGCTCAAATTGACTTCATCCAAAAGTTCCAAGTCATTGAATTTTTCGCATTAACCACGAAAAGAGGTATTAGACAAAGAGATACGAGAAATTTTTCTCTTGCCAAGCGAAATGTGTCAATGCCATACAGCCTGACCAATTATCAAAACACCAATTACTTTGTCTTTGATGTGATGGCTCCTTTTTCAAATATAGTTAACATAGCCTTTGCTTACAACAAATTCTCTCCTCTCATCAAAGATAATGACGATGAAGAATTGTTTTTCAACTTTGCCAAAAGCCAGAAGTGGTCATTGCTGAACGAAATGATAAGGGAGGTAAAGAGGAAAGAGTATGCAGACGAGCATCAAGATGAAATCCCACAAGAAGAGATTGACGATGTTTGTGCAAATGACTATATGATGCACAGATTGATGTCAAATGCTACAATCCGAAATTCAGAAGTACTTCTGGCAATAATGGAAACCATGAAGAGCAATAGAATCCGGAAGAATTTTGGAAGTAGCGACAGCCTGGAAGTAATTGCCAAGTTTTACCAGAGTATTATTAACTCAGAAATGCGAACCTATTATAGTACTGCAACCAATAAGCGATATACTATCAGATTTGCTTTTCTGAATGCATTGATAAAGGTACTTCGAGGTAATGAAAGGGAAACTCTTAGATATATCTTGGAGTCAGGTCCGGCTTTGTCTTTGAATGAATACAAAGACATAGAGAATCGTTTTGCAAACTTCTTCAATGGTTTCAAAACCTCAAAAAAGGCAGAACTTATAAAAAAGGAAATGATGGCACTATATCCATCGGATGTTCAAAATCTTACAGAAGAAGATTGGGAAGAAATGTTCCCAAAGATGGACAAGTCTGTATCGAAAGCAGATATACTCAAGGCATTCAGTTCAAAGAGTGTAAAACTTGGGCTCTCGGACTAAAGAAGATATTTATGGATATTTGCAGGGGCGTATTAAGAGCTTTGTTCTTGGATTATCCTTTATCAAAGGTTTTTGATAAAGTTTGTGGTAATGTTTCTGATGATGATTTTCTGAAACCAGTAGAGCATCTGCTACGTTGGCGCATGACAGAATTGACATTAACTGATGCACGTGCTATCGTTGAAAGATTGACACAGAAATTTTCAAGAAGCAACTGCTCCATTTTTGTACATCTATTCGATTACCTATGTGATAATCAATACAACGACATCTTTGTGGATGGAAATCTTTCAACTCCCCTTATACGCCATGAGCATCTTTTTCGTTGGATGGAAATCGTAAAGTTCATAGATGGGGATTTATTGACCATTGCCAATATCGTAAATTGTGACAAGAACAAAGGGCAAAGAGATCATTTTACATGGAGTTTAGCACCTAAAACAGATGAGACTCTGTTTAACATAGAAAATACGGACATAGATTTACATGTGCATCAAAATGTGGCAAATGATCGATTCTATATACATTGGATAGACTTGATGAACAGGTTTGCCATTACCTCAAGAAAGACTGAGGATGTCAAGCAGGAAGGCGACATAATGCTTGATGAATGGTCTGTAAAAGTGCGCCAATATGCACCGCTTATGCTATGGAAAGAAAATTACACCGATAAGTCGTATATGGACTGGATTGGGGTGGCTGCCATTATCCGTTTTTACCTGTTTCGCTTTCTTGAAGAAGGAAAAGCAATAGCCCCAAAAGAGCGAAGGGATATTTATAACAGTATGACAGACAGCGATATTGCAAAGCTGCTGCTAGACGATTGTAGGAGGGGTGTATCTTCTTATCGTTCAACAGCTTTTAAAGAATATCTGGAAAAAAGTTATGTCGACAAGGCTTGGGATTATAGCATCCAAGATAAGTATGTAGATGAAGATTCTAAAAAATCTCCGTACTGTATATTAATAGGCGAACGAAGGCTTATATACAATCTCTTACTAAAGATAGAAGAAAATAATCAGGATGCAAAGAAAATGGCACCTTGGCTTTATCTTTATCTACTTATTAAAAATAGAATTCGAATGGAGCATTATCTTGCCAACGATCTTGTTGGACTTTCCAATTATAATCTAACCGTGAGAAATTCCAACAGCCCAATGACAGAAGCAATGCGAATGCTGTTTGATAAGTTTCAAGAAGACAATTCCATTATGGAAGTTAGAATGAACGAAAAGGGGTGTGATGAATTCTTGAAAGAAAGAGAACAACCTAAATGGATAAAAGCTATATTGCTTATATCCAAATCTTTCCGTATAGAAGAATCTAAAAGTATTGTTGCCAAATATATCAAACCTTTGCAAAAAGGGAAAATCGCAGGTGTGGATTTTGCAGGTTCAGATACAGAGAAGAGACCTCGGGATTTTGAAGACATTATCAAATATCTTAGAGACAAAGGTATTGATAATTTGACATATCATATCGGAGAGAATTTTTATGATTTGGTGGATGGATTGCGTGCCATAGATGAAATTATGACCGATTTGAATTGGCAAAAGCCCAACAGACTTGCACATTTGTTGGCATTGTTTACAAATGCAGACAAGTACTATGAGCGGAAACATTATACTGTCACGATGCCAAGGAAAATGTTGTTAGACAATCTTGAATGGATTCGTAAAAATGCTCCAGAAGGGGTTGACACAAATGATTTTGTATTGCCCCATGACATACAAAACGATGAGGATATTGTAGTGTTCAAATTGAATAAAACTATTGTAGAAGTTGTAAAATACAATCAAGACAGAATAAGGACTGAAATCATTCGCAGGGGAATTCCGATAGAAACCTGTCCTACGAGCAATCTTCGAATAGGCTATTTTAGTAAATACTCCGAATTGCCAACATGCTCTTTATTATGTGATGAGGAGTCTGTAGTAACGATTAATACTGACGCACCGGGAATATTGAATACATCGCTTGAAAATGAATATAATTTGATTGCCTTAGCTTTGAAAAAGGACAAGGGGAAAAGTGAAAGTGATATAAAAAAAGCAGTTGAAAGATTAAAACAAAACGCAAAAGCGGCTATGTTTGGGTAAATGAATCACTGCTTTAAACAAAAATCGGATGAAAAAAATAGCTAAATTCGAATATTCTTATATTTTACAATTTAGTGGTATCGTAATTTGAAAAATATTTTTTATATAGTATTATTAAAGACAGAACGCTATGTATAATACAAGCTGGAATGATTTTATTGGGAAAAACTCGAATAACCTAACTGCGGCATTCGAGGATTTAGCAAGATATTTGTTTCGGAAGAAATATGATGTGAGCTATGCTTTACCATATTTCAAAAACCATCCTGGAAACGAAACCGCTGTCATCAAACGAAGTGATGAAGTCATCGGTTTCCAGGCTAAATATTTTGAGAATGAGATAGATGCAACCAATATTATCCATTCTATACAACTGGCAAAAAAGTGGTGTCCTGAACAAACTTTGTTGGTAATCTATACTAACAAGGAATTTGGTATTCCTAAAACAATTGGTAATGTTACAAGCCAAAAGCAAGATAATATTCAAAAGGTTGCAAAAGATTTAGGTCTCAGGTTAGAATGGATGTTTGGTGATAATATTCTTGATGTTGTTAAAGAAACTCCAGTAGCTTATGATATATATTTCAATCAAAAATCTCATCTTCAAAATTTAAATCATGACTTAGAGGAATGTAATGAAGCTAAATTATCTCTTATAAATGATAATATAAAGTATGGCGATAAGAACATTTCTATAGAACGTTATGACTATATAGAAAAGATAAAGACTTCTGTTGAAAAAAAAACAGAATCTTGTCCTAACTGGTGAAAGTGGAGTTGGTAAGAGTGCTATAATCAAGCATTTTTATAATGCAGAAAAAGAGAATGACAAGCTTGTCGTCTTTGCATTAGATGCTCGTCAGCTTGATACAAATACTGTAAATGATATATTCTCTTTGGTGGAGAATTATACGTTGAAAGAATTCTGTGATTATTATCAGGATATACAGACCAAGCTTATATATATTGACTCTGCTGAGAAACTTCTTGAGATTAAGAACATTTCGTCTTTGACATTGTTTATAGATAAATTAAAAAGAGAAGGGTGGATTTTCTTGTTTACATGTAAGTCGAATAGTTTAAAGAACTTTCTTGAAGTAATGGAAAATGACCACCATTTAGGTTTAGATACATTGGAGGTAAAATCGCTTTCCACAGAGGAACTGGAATCCTTTGCTAGTAAACAGAATATTACTTTGCCTGAAGATAAAAAGCTTCTCAATCAATTAAGGACTCCCTTTTATTTAGCTAGATATGTAGAAATTGGGCAAAATGCTCGACTTCAGTTATCTACTTTTAAAGAAAAAGTCTGGAGTCAAAAAGTCAGAGGGACAACTAAAGGAGGTGCACAGGTCAACAGAGCAGAGTGCTTGATTTCAATAGCTAGTAAGTTACAAGAAAGTTCTTTGTATTATGTAAGTTATTCAGAGATTAATAATCAAGATGCGGCATATTCACTTGTTGAACAAGATGTTTTAGCAGAAGTGATGCATAAGGGGTATGCAATCAAGCATGATATTTATTCAGATTGGGCTTTAGAATATTATGTTGATCAAAAAATGTCTGCGTCTATAGAAAATTTGGAGGTTATACCGAAGACTTCCGATTTTCAGAATGCTTTTGTCTGTTGGTTTCAAGAACAATTAGATAAGAACGCATCTGTGACCGATACATTATGCAAAAGAATTTTCGATAATGAAATTGATGATTTTTGGGCATCTTCGATATTCTATGCTATTGGAAAAAGTCAGAATTACTCTTCTCATTTCTTAAGCAAATATGATTATTCTTTAAAGAGTAATAATTATCATTGGTTTAATGAGTTCGCAAAAGAACTCTATATATCCTGTCAAAAAATAAATCGATATTTTTCCTTTAATGGAAGGCAATATCCACAGTTTGTTGCTTTTGGTGGTGGATGGGAAGCCACCATTGAATACATATTTAAGAATCAAGATGACTATTTTCTTAAAAATGCGTTTGTCGTTTATAATATCTTATCGGGATTTTTTGGAAAACAACCAGTTGCAGAGGATGCTGCTCATCATGCAGGCTTGTTGGCTTTGAGAATCTTTAAAGAAGAGATTCAAGCCCAAGAAAATGGTACTCATCTTTATATCGAGAATTCAGACCTATGGTGTTCTTTAGTTTGTTTGTATTCTCCTTATCTAAAAGAAGAATTGCAAAGCATATTCAATGACATTATAAAGAACAAATGGATAGATTATAAAGATCCATATCATCATCTTTCTGAGTTTATAGTAAAGAAGGCAAATACTTCACTTTTACTGCCGATTGCAATTTTATATCATGGTGTAGTTCCTGATCTTTTACAGTTATATTGGGAAGAACGTTTGGATGATAAAGATCATAACTCATGGAGAAGTTCCTACAAAGAAAGTGAATATTATTTTGGGCTGAATGAAGAGTTGGAAGGAATAGGAGGTTATTTCCCTAGTAGTGCATATCAAACGCCTATCTACACATTGTTGAAAACAGAATTTGACATAAGTCCAAAGTTACATCATACTTTTGACTTTATCATTGACTTTGTCAATCAATGTGTTGAAACATATAGCGTAAGAGCACAGTCATATGATGAGTTAGAAAATATTGAGGTTACTTCGCCTAATGGTAAGCAGAACACCATTGTTGCTTCTCAAGTCTTATGGAATATGTATCGAGGAACATCAGGGCTTTCGATGCCTAATGTTTTGGAATGTATTCATATGGCTCTTGAAAAGTTTCTGCTGGAATTGTGTAATAAACAAAACTTGCATGACTATGTGGAGAACCTTCTTGAACAGATTTTAAATAAATCTCGTTCTGCTTCAATGTGGGCTATAGTAGCAAGTGTAGTTACAGCGCACTTTGAAGATTTCTTTAATATTCTGTTATGCTTCTTTCAAAATTATCGTTTCTTAGGACTGGACTTGACACGTTTTACTCATGAATTGACAGCACATACATTAAGTTTTGCCTATGTAGGAAAAGAACAATTGGGCAAAGAACGCAAGGAATCTAATGAATTGACGCATAGACGAAATCATTTGGAAAATGTTCTACAAAGTCTTCAAATCTCTTATTCTGATTCAACAAAGCCACAAGACAAAGCAAGGTTACAACTTTTATATGGCTGTGTAGAACATTTAAAGAAACAAGTGGCTGAAATTCCTCAAGAAGAGAAAGATTATGAAGATTATATGATAGCTAGAATAGACTATCGCTCTATGATAAAAGAAGAAGTGACTTTAAAAAATGGAATAAAAGCTCTGCGGTTAACTCCAAATTTAACAGATGCTCAAAAAAATGCTCATCAGGAATTGGAAAAGTCTAATATACAGATGGCTAGGGGAGTAAGACTTAGGGAATGGATAAACAAGCAATACGAAGGAAACAAGAATGAGGTCAGTAAGTCTCCGTTTGATAATGACGTTCATCTTGTGTTGGATGAAATCCGACATATTGAAAATCTTCTGAAATCGAAAGATGGAACTTTGTATAAACTCATAGGAGATGAATTCCTTCCTTATATGGGTAGTTCTGTTTTACTTATGAATTTTTCATCCGAGATGACTGATGGAGAAATTAAGGAATGCAAAGAAAGAGTGTTAGAATCTTTGCAAGATATGCCTTTTATTTTGTCTAATAGTCTATCTGGATTGGATATTTGTCTTAATGCAATACCTATACTTCTTGCTTTCTGTAATCCCAATGAAATGGCTATCGTAAAAAAGATTTGCTTGGATTATGTCCGAAGTACTTTTAAATATGGAAATACAAGACCTTGTGATCTAATGAGGTATATGCTTATACGACGAAAGGTGTGGCAAGATCATACAGATTTTATGGAAGAGTGCATTCATGAACTTGTAGAGACAAATAAAAATCAAGTCTTTTCTTTAGACCTTGCTAGAGCTATAGTCTGTTTGTTGGCTAACAGTTCTTCTCATCGTAATCTTTTTGTGAAATCGATGGAAGCATTGTCTTCCGAGTGGATTCCTGATATGAGACATGGGTATGAGCATTATTCTCAGGATAGATTTGAAGATGCTGATCTTGTCGCAGACATTATAATTAATTGTCATGTTCCAGAAGTAAGTGAAGTCATTTCTTTTTTCAGTAGATATATTTCAACACATGACAAATATGAACCATTGGTAAGTAGGCTGTTATTAAAATGTGTCTCATATGGGAATTATGAACAATTTTGGGCAGCTTGGTATTCATTGTATGATTGTATTATCAAGAACATAGGAAAGAGAGACTATTCAAATGTTGTCAATGAGTACTTGCTGAATCCTTCATATTTAAATGATGATAGATCTAAATGGTTTGAATTGAAGGAAAAAGATGTGCTTTTCTTTGAAAAGGTATTGACTGAGGCTGGTGATAATCCATCGGTATTGGGATCAGTAGTTAAAGTATTTGATACTATTGGTTATGATTATTCTCTAAAGATAGTTCCTATAATAGCTTCTGTCATAGAGAATAAAACAGTATATGATGGAGATCAAAATGTTATGAAAATGCTATTGGTTAATTTGGAAAATCTTGTAAGATCTGTTCTTGCAGATTTTGAAACTGATATAAAGAACGATAAGCCTCTTAAACTAAATATCAAGACAATATTGATGTTTATGAAACAGCATGGTTCAACCCAAGCATCAATCTTCTTAAGAAATATATAGTTATGCCAGCAATTTTTCACTCCAAAGACATTCTTGTCGATTATTATAATAATCCTGACCATCCAGCATGGGCTAAAGATTTGATTTGTAGAGCTATAAATACCAATGGGACTATTGAACAAGCGGATTTAGAAATTATTCTCGACGAAATTCTGAATGAAGTTACTACTCCGTCATTGGTTATTCCTGCTAATTTTGGGGTGGCTTATCCAAAAATTTTATTAAATAGCTTAAAGCATATATCAGGTGTAAATGCATTGGCTAATAATCAAGAAATAAAATTTTGCGAAGAGGGGCTCACTTTGATATTTGGATTTAATGGTTCAGGTAAGAGTAGTTATTTCAGAATACTTAATATGATGGCTAATGCAGATATAAATTATCCTGTATTGCAAAATATTTATTCACAAACACCAGCACCTTTTCATGTTAAATTAGATTATACTATAGCTGGTACTAGGACAACGTATACTTGGAATGGTATATCCAATTTCCCGCCAGAATTGACTCATATACGCTTTTTCGATGCAAATTATAGCAAAAGGCTTTTGGAACCTCATGATAGTCATACTTATCTTTTTGAAAGTTATTTCTTAAGGATATATCAAAGTATAAATTGGGCCGTGGAATCGCTTAATAATTTGGGAGCCATATCTCTGCGTGACTACAATGAACTGAAAAGTCTATGTAACAATACAATTTGTATGTCTTTAAAAAATGCCCTTTTGCAACATTTTCGAGAAGAGTTGAATTTATTGGGTATGGGGTATCTCCAGGTGGAGGTGGAAATGGGGGATTTGATGTTGCCAACGTCTAAAATTAAGTTTAAAATTTTAAATAATAGCAATGTTGAGCAGATTCTAAGTGAAGCAGAATTTAAATGTGCCTCTTTGGCTTTGTTCATTGCAGAAAATATATTACTAGACATTGAACAACCTTTGGTTTTTGATGATCCTGTAACTAGTTTGGATGCTCAATATGTTGAGAATTTCCTGAATAGAATCATTTCGCTTCCTAATCAGATAATTCTTTTTACGCATAGTGTGCAACTGCAAACTTTATTTTTGGAAAAGGATAGAGATAGGATAAAAATCTACCCTAACAACGGAAACATTGCAAATAGGACTTCAAATAAGGTGCATGTCTTTCATACGAGGTATTGTCAGATAATCCTCAGTATAACGGATATGTAATTGACAACAAGATATGTAAGTCATTACATTATTTAGATAAAGCTGATGGTTATCTAAGCACTGTTCCTTTGATGAATACACAGGAAGTCATAGATTCTTTACGTCATGCCATAGAATGGATGGTGGATGAAGTTGTATTTAGAAGCAAGAGTCCATTGAAATTTAGAGGTAGAAGTAATATTCCTTGGATTGATTTGATGGCTATAATAGATGCGGGAGCACAAATGGTGACTTCTTTAAGGGATGCCTATAACAAACTATCTAATCATGGTACGCATGTAGGGATGGGAAGTGTCATGCAATCTTTAACAAGACAGGATTTGGTAGGAATATCAACTACGCTTCGCCATATTTATAACAATGCAAATTTATAAGATTAGAGTAATCTATATAAAATAGTAGACGAATTATGGAACTCAACAACACCCAACACAAATCATTCCTCTGGCGCCTCGACTTCGAACCATTTATCTGGCACACCTTCTATGGTGAGCAATGTCCGCCATTTGTTACCGAAGAAAACAAGGAGGTATGGCGACGCTATCTGAAAAAAGTCATCAAGAAGCATCTTAAGAAAGAGGTGATGAATACACCTGAATTCAGAGATATTGAACTCAGATAAGGGAAGAGAAGCTGTTGTGCATTACATGGGACGAGAAGAGAAAACGGTCTATGGAGAAGCAACGTTATCGCGCCAAGATGGAGTGACCGAGAATCAACTATATTCCCAAAGGGCTGAGCGTAGACAATGACGAGGAATACTCCAAATATCTGATGCAGGAAGTAAGCTTTGAGCCAAGAGACAATGATGACTTCATGGCTCAGCTGCGTCTGCTGGAACGATGGCATAAGAAATCCATTCCACAGATATTGGAGAAGAACAGACCCGTATGCCATCGCCATGGCACTGTGCAAGCATATACCACTGCTCATCAACCGAGATGACATACAAGAACTGGTAGGCGAATACAAAATACGTATCGGCAAACTGATATTCGACAGCTATCAAGCCCTGGTGGAGGCAGTCAAGATATGGAACTACGAGGAGAAACGCCAGGAGGTAGGCCGCTATATCAAAGAGACAGCAGGACAATATCCCAATCATCGGGGCATGAAGAAGAAGTTGATGGACTTGATGCCAGAAACACCATTTGAAGGAGAGCCGATGGCTGTGATTCGTGAGCCAAACGACATGGAGAAATCACTCCTGTAAATTATCAACTACACCAATGATGAAACAGAAACAATGAGAGAAGCACCAATAATTTTACCCGTGTTCACAACCAGTGTGCCTTTGGATTTTCCGTCTGAAGGCACGTTTGCGTTCAATAAAAAGACCAACAAGCAGTTGGAGGTGACGGTGAGAATCAATGAGTACCAGTACTTCAACATGAACTTCCTGAACCATGACGGTTACATCATGGCATGTTGCCGATGGGCGCATGTACTTGATTTTGCTGAGAATGGTTTTGACCGTATCATCAAGAAACATTTCCGGAAGAAATATCCTGTCATCAGCAGTCTGTATGGACAGCATACCGATACGGCTGAGGACATCCACATATCCACCATCGGTTTTGAGGGGAATCCCAAGGAATGGTACATCTCCATGCGCATCTATGGCGAAAAGTTCGATGACCTGCTGCACGGCAATCTGCTGATGAACGTGGCCTTTGCCTCTGCCGTGGGTAATCTGTGCATGGCAAGCGTGGACGTGTTCTAGGAAATCATGGAGAGCGATGCCAAGCAGCCGAAGATATTGCTGAAGGAGTTGACTGGTATTGACGAGATAGACAAGAACTTTGACTTCGGCAATTATCTGGATGCCCGGAATCCAGAGACTGGCGAGATTATATCGACAGCAAGAGAGGATGGCAAGGCTTCGGGAGTGGAGTTGCCGAAGGAAATGGAGATGCCTCAGAGTATGGAGGTTTATCCTGTCATCTGCTATCTTCCTATCTTCATGAAGTCGCTGAAAGACATGGATTTTGTCACATTTTGCAATGCCTTGTATTTTGAAATTCATGGCATGATGAGCAAGTTGGAGCAATTTGGGTTCTTTTCTTCCGATGAGTTGGGGGATTTGGAGAAGAATATTGCTTGCTTGGGTGACAAGGTAATTGCTGGAGAAGATGCTGCTGCTGAGCGGGAGTTGATTTCTTCAACAGTTTATCAGTTGTTATCGAAGCTGCGCGACTTATTATTGGATGAGAAATTTCAGGTGAAGGAGACTCTGGAAGGTAAGTTGGCCTTGGAACTGGATGTCTATATCAGGAAGCTCATTTGGAGGAAATGGGACACGACCTATCTGGAAGAACAGATTAAGCAGGAGAATGAGATTGCTGCGAAGGTGGAGGCAAATCAGGTTCTTGTCAAGAAAAAGAATGCTGAATTGAAAGCCGTCATGGAGGGCATGTCATTCAATGCCTTTTTGGTATTCCACAGCAAGATAAACGAATTGATGAAGGGTAGGAAGGCTACTTTGATAAAGTATGTTTTTCTTACTTCAGAGATTCTGAATGATCATCAGCGTAATTGGGCGGGTGCCTACTACTGGCACAACAAGGAGTATGATGAAGGCAATATAGGAGATTCAGGTGTCAGGCTGAAAGCCTTGTCATCCTATTTTATGAAAGTATCCTGAGTGGTACGCTCTATGACAATCATGCCAGAACGAGATATGCTAAAAAGATTTATGGCATGATAGAGGAACTGATGAACAGAGACTGGAGCAAAATTAATGAGAATAATAATTAATGAGGAATATATAATGAAATTACGTACAGATTTTGTCACAAATAGTAGTTCTGTAAGCTATATAGTGACTATGAATTTAAATATTGTAAATTGCTTTTTGGATAACTTCCGAGAATCTAAAAACATGAAGGGTATCATTCGCATTGCAGAAGCATTGAAGAATTATCTTTTAGAAAATGGAACGGTAAGTTATCTTCACGAGCATGAGATTTATTCTTGCTTAATGCAGTTTAATACTGATGATGGAAGTGCTATTTCAAAAGAAATTTTGGAACTGGATGGTGATAATACAGATCCTTTGAAGATGAACGAGGCTGATCTTTTTGCTTATATAAAAGGAGAACTTATTCAGAATAGGAAGATAAGTGATTTATTGAATGGCTTTGGGGCAACTCAAGTAGAACTGTATTAATTATGTTAGAAAGACATATTGCTGACTATCATTTTATAGCAGACCCGACAACAGGTATGACAATGCGATGGGGAACTACAATAAAGGATAATCCGACATGGGCCCCTGTACCAGAATTGGCAGATATATCTATATCCAATCATTGTTCAAAGGGGTGTTCGTTTTGTTATAAAGATAGTTGCATTAATAATGAATTTCTTAGTGTAGAGGATTATTGCCGCATATTAGACTCTATGAATCATCCTCAATATGGCAATGTTTTTCAAGTTGCCTTAGGTGGTGGGGAACCACTTGAACATCCAAATTTCCTAGAAATTATAGAGGAAACTTGCCGACGCTCAATAGTTCCCAACTTTACGACCAATGGAATGCTATTAACTCCTAAGATTTGCGGTAGCTTATCTGGGAAAATAGGTGCTGTGGCTTTGTCTGTAAGTTCTGTGGCTGATTTAGAACTGAAGAAACTTGCTTTTCTAATAGATGCAGGAATCAAGACAAATATTCATTATGTGCTGTCTAAGAATAATTTAGAAGAAGCGTGTATGATTCTGAGAGGATGTTATAATGAAAAGCTAAATGGTATAAATGCCATTATTTTTTTGACTTATAAACCTGCTGGTAGAGCAAATGCAAAAGATGTTATTCAAGATAGCAAGTCTTTTCGTGCGTTCTTATCTCTTGTTGACGAAACGTCTATAGCCAGACCTCGTTTTGGCTTTGATGCTTGCTTTGTGCCTATGTTGTTAAAATTTTCACATATAAATCCTTCATTTATCGATACGTGTGAAGGTGCTTTCTTTTCAGTTTATATAGACCATAAAATGAATGTATCTCCATGTTCCTTTAGTGCAGGAAAGGATTCTTATAGCTTGAAAGATGTTGCTTTCTATGATATTTGGAACCATAAGTTTAACTCCTATCGAGCAAAGTGGAAATCTAACTGCTCTGTGGACTGTATACATAAAAGTTTATGTCATGGGAATTGTCCCTATTACCCACAAATAACGATTTGTCATGAGTGAAATTATAAATTGGACATTATTGAAGAACCATGGAGATGAAAGATTGGAGTTTGAGCATTTTTGTTTTCATGTTGCTTCTTGTATGTTTGAAGATTATGGAAAAATAGAGTATTTCTATAATACACCAGGTTCAGAGTTTTATATTGAACTAAAAAAGCCCTTAACTTTTGGAGGTAAAACCTATAATCAAGGTGAAGTCTTAGGATGGCAAGCCAAATATTGGAGAGGAGCAAAAGATGATAGCAATTCTCCTTTGGATGCAGACCACAAGAAAGAACTTCGAAAGGGTTTTGAAGTTTCAATGTCATATCGTCCAAATTTAAAACTATGGATAGTTTGTACACCAGGTAGTTTTGTACAAAAAGAGTGGGATAAATTGGTTACCGACTTGAGAACAATCAATTGTTCTTGTGATTTTGCAAGCTGGCATAGAGAGATATTTGAGGACTTTTACTTAAAGGATCCATCCCTATTTAATGGAATTTTCAAATACTATTTTGGCGAGAAGTTTATAGATCTAAAACAACTCTGTGATATTTCACGCATCACGTTGGAAGGACTTAAACGTAAATATGATGTAGATCTTCATACGGCTAGTGATTTCGAAAATTCTCTACTAAGTATTGTAGATGACAATATTGCCAATAATAAAATTAAAGATTTTATTAGTCGATTGAAGAAACATGCTGATAATGATAGGAAGAAACCTATTTTTAATACTGAAGGTTGGGGATACAGTAAATTATCAGACCGTTTTATTAATTATTACCAAGAAGATTTTAAACTACGTTATCAGCTTATAGATAAGATATACTCCCTATATAATAACAGGGACAATATTGTATCGAAATCAGGAGAGTTGCTATCTCTGATCGATGAATATCGTAATAATAGACAAAGTCGTGTTCAAATTATCAATGAAGAATTCCAAAAAATATATTCTAATGAGCATGACGAATATGGAGGATTGGATAATTATCTGATAGAATTGGCAGGAAGAGCGAGAACTTTAGAGAGTTTTTTGACTAAAGATGAGGATTTTTCTAAAGAAAACCTGTCTTCTTTCCTTCTATTGTTAACTAGAAAATATTTCCCGGTCTTTGCAAAACCTGGGTATGGAAAGACTCATTTAGCGTGTTCTCTGGCGGATAATATTCTGAAGAGAAATAAGCCTGTATTGTTTCTCACGGGAAGTTCTTTCCGAAATTGTCATAGTTTTCAATCTCTTGTATTAGAAAAATTAGACCTTAATGGTAGTATGTCTTTTTCTGACGTGTTTGATTGCTTGGATTTCTTGGCCAAAGTCCATCATTGTAAGTTACCTATTATCATTGATGGTTTAAATGAAACTGCGCCAAATGAGGAAAGATGGAAAGAAGAGCTACCTGCGTTAAAAGTCCTGTTGAATAAGCATTCTCATTTGCTTCTTGTAACAACCTGCCGTGATAAGACAGATTACTTACAAGCTATATATGGGGTGGATAATTATACAGAGGTGGATAACCATATATTATTAAATGGTTTGGTAAAAGAGGATTTGGAAGTAACTGTGGATAAATATTTCAGTAAATATGAAATACGGAATGCTACAGTTGAAGATTTTGGAGCTTTTGAAAACCCATTGCTGCTTAAAATCTTCTGTGTTACGAACAAAAACAGAAGTAATATCGTCGTCAACAACTATTCTTTAGTTTCGTGTATGGCTGATTATAGTAATCAACTATTGTCAAATATAGCCATGCATAAAGGTAAGGTAGACAAACTGGCGAAGCATAAATTAGAAGAGAATCTTTATAGGGCATCTTATATTCTTTTTGAAAACGATACTCGCTATTTTGATTTTTACAATCAGTTTGCAAAAATATTTGATGACAAAGTCTACGATCTAATAAACGAAGGCTTGTGCTTTACTTTTGAAAAAAACAATGGTGAAGAACAAGTGCAGTACACTTATGATATGGTCGCAGGTTTCCACATAGCAAAATGTATACTGCATAAGTGTGGTGAGGATGAAGATTTCAAGTTGTTTATAGATAGTAATAAAGGAAAGTTCTTTGGAGACAAACGTCATACATTGGCAGAAGATATAATAAAAAGTCTTTTCTACCTCGTACCTATACATTATCACAAAGAATGGTTCGAAATAATGCCAAATCCAGAAGTCATAAATGCTGCTATAGATAACTTGGATATATTCCTTACTTATGATAAAGGACGAAAATCATTTATCAAAATATTGACAGGAACTGAATGTGAAATAAAAATAAAAGAACACCTATTTGATGCTTTGTATGCAAAGGTATGTACTTATAATATAGCTTACATGTCTTCATTTCTTCCATTTTTTACAAAACAGGATGGAAGTATTTTGGACAAATATTGGAATAGTAAATTTGCAACTTATGATGTTATACAAGAAGCATATTCCATATTGCATGACCGATTTGTTTCAAATAAATTCAAAAATGCAGATTTGCTGGCATTTGCATTGCTAATGTGTGGCATCACTGATATAGAATTTAGAGAGAAATTTTGCAAACAGGCATTTTTGATAATAAAGGAAAATAATGATGAAGGTTTGCGCATTTGCTCATTATTGTTATATACATGTGATCCTTTTGTACTTGAGGCTGTTATATCTGTTGTTACAGGCTTAGGACTGCACTCAAAAGATTGGGAAACATTAAAGAAATGTATCGATATATTAGAAAACTATTTGAAGAATCATGCCACTACCAATGTTGTTCTATTGGATGATTTGGAAACGCTTTATAGTTATGCTGAAGTTACTTTCTGTCAACAGCAAAATAGAGAATTGTTGTATAAGTATGTTGATATGAAATGGTCAGGGAAAATAGAAAAGGAGTGGGCATTGTTTTCTGTATATGATTATGATTACGACAAATCTTATATAAGACCACTCTTTATACCAGATTATTACCATGAGGCAAATTATACTTCTAGCCAGATTTATGGTATGTTGCAAAATATGGCGGAGCGCTTAGGTTATGACCAAGATGTTTGTTCCATGTTACAAAACGTAGAACATGAAAAAGTTAGCTATCGTAGACAATTCAAAAATAATTATGCATTTAAATATGGGCAGGCTGCATTGTATGAACTTTATGGGTGGTCATTACTGAATGGTAATCTTGGAAATGAGTATGTTGGTACATTTCGTACACCTCTCGTAAGAATAGATCCGTCTTTCCCAATAGTCCCACAAAAGAGAAACTTATTCACAATTTTCTTACTACCTCAAAGAAATGAAGATTTGGCAAACTGGATTAAAGCAAATTTGTCTGAATGGCAAGCTGGTCAAATTGTAAAAAAACTTCCAGATAGAGATGGCGACTGGATTTTGCTTTATGGGACTTGTCACCAGATGATGAGTGAAAAACATGCTGATATATATTTGAAATGGAATTCTCTTCTACAAAAGGATATATCTCCTGATAAAGTTGATCCAGAATATGTAGAATTCCCCAGAGAATATAACCATGCCTTTTTGGGGGAATTATCATGGCGCGAACTCATAGATACACAGACGGATTTTACTGAAGATAATGCTAGTATTCTTGTTAAATATTGTTTCTCTGAATGGACAACAAAAAGGTTCAAATACAAAAATCTTGTCTGTCTTTCTTCCGAAATATGCCAAATGTTGAAATTGACATTTGATATTGATAGACTAGCATATATCTTTGCTAATGAAGAGGTGTCTGCCAGTTTTATTTGTGATGATAGTACATTTTTCTTTTTACGTAAAGATATTGTTGATAAACTATTAAAGATGAAAAAATCCTATCTTTACATCCAAATGGAAGAACATCGTTCTATCACAGGTAAGTTGCCGCCTAATATAGAAGAACCTGAAATGTGTTATAATAAAAGGGTTAGTTATAACTCTTATTCTGGCATTTCAACAAGAAAATCTATTGATGAATAGAAAAATTTTGGTTATGTTTCAATATTTCATTCTAACTATAAACAAATATCATTTGTTATTTAGGGAGTTTTATGATGAAAATCAAGCTTTATGATTATCAGGAGGACATGAAGGGGCGCATTGAAGGTGAGCTGCGCCTTCATCGGTCCGTGATGGCACAAATGCCAACGGGAACAGGTAAGACATACCTGTTAACAGCAGTTATAGACTCTTTTGTGAATGGCAATCCAATGGAGAAAGTATGGATTGTAGCCCATAGAAGAGAGCTGGTGTCACAGATAGACGAAACCGTAAGAAAGTTCCATTCTTATTACGCATCAAACACCTCTTCCCTATTGTCATCCGTCAAGGCGATGTCCATTCAGTGGCTGATGAGACACTATGACGAGATAGAGGAAGAACCGGGAATGATAGTGATTGACGAGGCGCACCATGCCCTTGCCAAGACCTATAAGGAGATGTGGGAGAGATTCCCGAATGCTAAGTTCCTGGGACTGACGGCTACACCCTGCCGATTAAATGGTAAGGGATTCACGGATTTGTTTGATATCTTGGTGCAGTCGTGGAGTGTTCCTGAGTTTATCAGCAAGGGAAGATTGGCGACATACGATTTCGTGAGCATCAAATCGGATGGTGTGACGCAACGGCTCATCGACTCCTTGCAGAAGCGAGGGGCTGATGGTGACTACCAGAACAAGGAAATGGATATGTTGCTGAATAAGAAACCGAGTATCGAAAGGCTCTATCAGAGTTTGGAAGAATTTGGCAGAGACAGAAAGGGCATCGTGTATGCTATCAATATCAGTCATGCCAGAAAATCACAAAGCTGTATCAGGAAAATGGCGTGAAAGCCATAGCCATAGACTCGAAGACACCTGCAGTAGAAAGACAGCAAGACATTGAAGCCTTCAAGCAAGGTGACATTCAAGTGCTGGTGAATGTGGACATCTTCTCGGAGGGATTTGACTGCCCGGATATGGAGTTTGTACAGTTGGCTCGACCAACGCTGTCACTTGCCAAGTATCTGCAGATGGTGGGACGTGGATTGCGAGTGGCTAAGGGAAAGAAGAACTGCGTAATTATAGATAATGTAGGACTATATCGGGTGTTCGGATCGCCTTCGCAAGTATGGAACTGGAATGCTATGTTCGAGGGAAAGCTGAAAGTTGGCAAGAGAAAGGAGACTCTGAAGGATAGGGAGTTTTTCCTGATGAACGAAAAGCAAGAAACTATGCCTGTTGGTCAAGACTCTGAAATGATGATGGTGATGAGCCATGAAGAATTGCTCCAAAGGATACAGTATCGTGAGTTTGT
>JAIJLI010000209.1 GCA_022722495.1 Dialister sp.
TGTCTTGAAAGGGGCAAGGAGAGCGAAGACGCCGAGAGGCCTTGCTACGAAGGTCAGGAAGAGCGCGATGAGGAAGGCAGGCCATGCGATCTCAGGGAGCTTCGATGGCGTGGAGAGAAGCCCCAGCAGGAAGAAGATCATCATGGAGAGGAGATTCGTAGCGCCATTGAAGAAATGAACGATCGAGCGCTTTCCGGGGAAATCGCTGTTTCCTAAAATGATGCCGGCAATATAGGCGGAGAGGTAGCCATTTCCATCCAGCATCGCGGGAGCAGCATAGGCAAAGATAGCGATGGCGGTCAGAAGCACCATGTCGAAGCCGCCTGCAAGATAGTCGGTCTTTTTCAGCGCCCACTTCGAGATGGCTGCGATGCCGAAGCCGAAGGCAAGTCCGAAAATGATCTGCGCTGCGAGAAGTGTAAGCGTCCCCCAAAAGTCAGCGGAACCATGCATGAGAGAAATGCAGATGATCGTCATCATGTAAGCGGCGGGATCATTACTGCCGCTCTCTACTTCCAGGAGCGAGGCGGTGTGATATTTGAGATTCAGCCTTTTCGCACGGAGGATGGAGAAGACGGATGCAGCGTCAGTCGAGGCGATGACCGACCCCATGAGGAAGCTGAGGAGCCATGGTTCGCCTAGGATGAAGTGGATGAATCCGCCTGTCAAAAGGGCTGTCACGACGACGCCCGCACTCGAAAGCACGATCGCAGGGGCGGCGACAGGCTTTGCCATGGACCAGTTCGTCCCGAAGCCCCCGTAGAACATGATGAAGATGAGTGCGGTCGAGCAGATCTCTTCGGCAAAGTTGTAGTTTTCAAAAGCAATATTGATAGGACCATCCGAGCCGAAAAACATGCCGAGCAGGATAAAGGCGAGAAGCACAGGGATGCCGAGCTTGTCCGAGACACGGTTCAAAAACACACAGGCAAAGATTACAATGGCCGTCAAGAGCAGGAAAGAAATCATAGGCGGTCTCCTTTTACAACAAGTGGAAAATCGATTTTCTTTATTGTATCGGAAAGGAAGAGAAAGAACAATGGTGGAAGCCGTTTCATGTGTATCGTCATTTCGAGCGAAGTCGAGAAATCCTCCTTGCAGACCGATAAAGGACGCGCGAAAGTAGAAAGAGGCAGCACACAGGTGTTGTTTTCTTGGGATGACGACACGGAGAAACCGTATTTTCAACAAGCGCGCGACTAACCCCGTCTCGCTGCGCTCGACTGCCCCTTCCAAAGGAAGGGGCGAGAATGGTGAATGACGTTCCATCCCCCCTAGTCACAAGTCCCTAGTTACCAGTTACCATTCACTCCCCAATCCCTAACTTCCTTTTTTGCGCTATAATAGAGACAGGTGTAAAAACAAAAGGAGGAACCATTATGAAAGCTGATTGTGCAAACTGCCCGCATCATGCCTGCTATACCCGTGGGGCGAATTGTACGGGTGTGAAAGAAGAGGAGATCCGTAAGGCCTATACCGAAGAAGAACGGAAAATCATGGAGGCGGCGGCCTATGTCGAAGGGACATACTACAGCGATATCTGCCGCCTGCAGGAGACCGCTGAATTTGCCAAACGGATGGGCTACAAGAAGCTCGGACTGGCCTTCTGCATCGGTCTTCATGAAGAAGCCAGGTATATCGTGAAATATTTCCGGCAGCAGGGCTTCGAGGTGTACTCTCTCTGCTGCAAGAACTGTTCCTTTGCGAAGAAAAATTTCGGCTTGAAGCAGGTGCATCCGGAAGCGGATCATGAAGCGATGTGCAATCCGAAGTATCAGGCCAAGTTTCTGGCTGAAAAAGGCGTGGATCTCAATATCATCTGCGGCCTTTGCGTGGGACATGACACGATCTTCACATCGAATGCGGTAGGACCCGTCACATCTCTTGTCGTGAAAGACAGACTCCTCGCGCACAATCCTCTGGGGGCGATTTACTCGAGATACTGGAGAAAGAAACTGCATATCCAGGACGAGGATGAGATATAATTGGGAGGTTCAGGGTTCAGGGTTCAGGGTTCAGGGGTTAGGGTTCAAGGTTAGTCCCGAGGACGTGCTGCCCCTTGATGGGGGAATGAAATCTTTGCTCGAATTAGGAATGAAGGATCTAAGCGCCGCGGAGTTTTAGAGGAGCGGTAATCTCTTATCGTCATTCCGACCGAAGCGGAGGAATCTTTTTTGTTTGCGGTCAGTCGGTCGATGTTTGAAAAATCTAAAAGGGAAACCTGCCAGCCAAGAAACTTTCGGGCATCGCCCTATATATATTCGCGGCGAAGCCGCCACCACAAGTTTGAAAGCAGGGATGAGTGGCTAGGGATTAGGAGTGACTGGTGACTGGTGGCTAGGGATTAAAAGCAAGCGGTAGTTGAAACAGCGCAATTAGCAAGCTGACCGTTCTGCAGGAGAGATCTCTCGACTTCGCTCGAGATGACGATACGCGCGAAGCGCTATCAAAATTCTGCGGCGCTTCATTATTTTTCGCACCGCACCACCATTTCGCATTTCTCATTTCTAATTTCTCATTCAAGCGAGGCTTTCAAACGGAATCAAAGGGCGACCCGCCCCGCGGGCTAACCCTGAACCTTGAACCCATCAACCTGCACCCTAAATCATTTGACACCTGAGCGGTCTTCGCCGTACAATAGACGATATTACAAGGAGGAATATATGTCTGTTGTCAGCCGTTGGCTGCTTTTTTTAGTGGCTTTATGGATCCAATCTGCCGGCATCGTGCTGGTGGTGAAAAGCTTTCTCGGGACTTCTCCGATCTCCAGTTTGCCCTATGTCATGAGCGAGATTTTTCCCTTCACGTTCGGGGAGACAACCTTTGCGGTCAATATGGTCTTCCTTCTGGGACAGATGCTGATATTGAAAAAGAAATTCCCGAAGATGCAGCTGCTGCAGGCGCCCATGACGATGATTTTTGCGGCCTTCATCGACCTCTGTATGCAGGCTTTCGGAAACATCACGCCGGACGCTTACTGGCAAAAGCTCATCACTCTTTTCCTCGGTGCGTCTATGGTTTCTCTGGGGGTGGCACTTCAGGGCATCGCGGACGTTCTGAAGCTTCCGGGGGAGGGACTGGTCTATACCGTTTCAGACACCTATCACCTGGACTTCGGCAAGGTCAAGATCGCAAACGATGGGATCCTCGTGACGCTCGCCATCTGTCTCTCCTATGTGGAGCTCGGCTCTGTCGAGGGCGTCCGTGAAGGCACGCTGATTTCCGTCTTCATCACCGGCATCATCGCCCGCTTCTTCCTCCGCCACCTGAGTGGCTGGGAAGAGGGGAGACGTGTGCTGCGGATCGGGTAGAGGAGGTGTCCTTGTCGTTTTACCTCCTATGTTTAGGGAAACACTGATCAAATCAGACAACGATTGAATTAGTATTTCCTTAGTTGTTCCGAAAGCTGGTGAATCTATGAATCCAGAATACATGCTCGACCTGATGGTACGCATGGCGCACCACAGTATAGCCATCAAGGGAAACTCCCTCACGCAGGGTGCAACGAAGAGTGTCCTTATTGACCAGTTCATCCCGCGCCCGATGGATCTTCGAGAGCTGAATGAAGTGCTGAATTACAGAAAGCTCTTGCCGTATCTGGAGGAGCATACGGGGCGAAGAACGACGCGGATAAGGTGGAAATTATTATGAGCCAACACTTGCGTTTTGAGCGCAATCATCCTTTTGCGGATGGGAATGGGCGGACTAGTCGCGCGCTGATGATCTGGTTCTGTCTCCATGAAGGCCTTGTACCGATCGTGATCGAGAAAGAGCAGCGCGAGCGCATGAAGCTCTTTTCTGTGTAATGAAAGATAATAATACAAAAAGGACCCTGATTATTCGGGATCCTTTTTGTATTATTAGAAAATTTGTTTAAGTTAAAATAAACATTAAAATTACACTTGACTTATTATAATATTCCTTTTATAATCATGGAATAGAATTTACTGCGTGTTGTATGGTGCTTGTATTTTGGGGAGGAATTCTTATGGAATCAAAACATGTAACTTTTGAAATTGTATTTGAGAAAATTTCTTTACTTAAAGTTGTAGAGCATCATTGCTCCTGTAATGGTGGTGATGATAACCCCTGGCCTAATTAATCAGATCTTAGTCAGGTAATGAATGTTTTGCGCAGTAGATTTCTGTGGAAACGTTGATTAAATCGCGGGTTCGGTTTCACAAGTGTTGTATGAAAATACAAGAGTAAAATCGAATAACGATTTAATCAATGCTTCTTTATATTTACATTAAAGGAGAGTGCAAAATGCATATATCGGTACTGATGGAAAAAATGCGGGATGAAAGAAAACCAATACATGCGATCTTAAAATTGACGTATCAATGTAATTTTCGATGTGTGCATTGTTATCAAACGCCAGAAAAAGGCATATCACCAAAGCAAGAACTAAATACAAAAGATTGGTTTAAAATCATAGACATGTTAAAGATGCAAGGTATTTTAACTATCACTTTTACGGGTGGCGAAGTACTTGCTAGATCTGATTTT
>JAIJLI010000210.1 GCA_022722495.1 Dialister sp.
TATGACGAAGCTATGTATAAAAATTCTTGTAGAATCTGACTCTGAGATTTAATCAGCGTTTCCTTAAGGGTGGTTAGCCCATGGGGACGTGCTGTCCTTTGATTGTGAATGAAGGCTTTGCTTGAATTAGGAATGAGGAATGAAGGTGGCGGCTTCGCCGCGATCGATGATGAGGTCGCAGCTGTTCTGGCATTCATTATCTCAAGTGCGACGTTTCTCGCCGCTCAGGATGACGAAACGGGGCGATGCCTGAAGGTGGGATTTAGTCACCAATCACCAGTCATTCCTAATCCCCGCCCCTAATCCCTGCTTACCGATCCCTGCGTTTTTCAGGGAAATACATTTTTCTCGTATCGTCATCCCGAGCGTAGCCATCGATCTTTCTTGCACTGTGGTCATTTGCACACATGCGCTGGCATATAGCGACGCCGTGGTGCTTTGTTTTTCCGTTGCCTTGTATGCGGTGTATACCGGTCTGCAACAAAGATTTCTCGACTTCGCTCGAAATGACGATACGAGGAATGGAGATAGCCCAAGAAAATCGGCTCTGCCGATTTTGCGGCGTACCACTATTTCTCATCATGAGTTACTTGAGGCTAGCCCTCAAATCCCTAACCCACTCCCCATTACATTATTAAGAGAGGTTGATTCATTCAAAATGTCTGATACTACATCTCACGGTCTGCTGGACCGACTGTTTCATCTGACCGAGAACAAGACGACGGTCAAGAGAGAATGTCTGGCTGGACTTACGACCTTTGTCTCTATGGCTTATATATTATTTGTCAATCCCCAGATCCTAGGAGATGCCGGGATGGACGCAGGGGCGGTCTTCACGGCTACCGCACTTTCGGCGATTTTGGGCTGCCTTCTCATGGGATTCCTTGCGAATTATCCGATCTCCATCGCGCCGGGGCTTGGTGACAATGCTTTCTTCACCTACTCCGTCGTCCTTGCCATGGATATGCCATGGCAGCAGGCGATGGCAGGGGTCTTCATCGCGTCCATCCTGTTCACTGTCGTTTCCATTTTCAGGATCCGTGAGATCATCATTGATGCGATCCCGCAGGATCTGAAATATGCGATGGCAGCCGGCATCGGTATCTTCATTTCCTTCGTCGGCCTGCAGGGCGGCGGCATCGTCATTGCAGATCCGGCGTCCATCATTTCCATCGGCTCCTTCAAGGTACCGACTACTTGGCTCACCATCTTCGGTACCCTTGTGACTGCGCTCCTGATGGCGAGAAAAATCCCCGGCTCCATTTTCTATGGCATCGTCATCACCGCGCTCGCCGGCCTTGTGACAGGCGTCATCGCACCGCCGGACAGCATCATCTCCATGGCGCCGTCTCTCGCACCGACCTTCGGCGTCGGCGTGACGCATATGGGAGCGATCCTGACGGATCCTACCATGTGGGCGGTCGTTGTCATCTTCTTCCTGGTCGCTTTCTTTGATACCGCAGGCACACTCATCGGCCTCGCGCAGCAGGCAGGCTTCATGCACAATGGCAAGATGCCGCGCATCGGCCGCGCACTCATGGCAGACTCTCTCTCCATGCTTGCCGGCGCTGTCATGGGGACGACCCCGACAGCAGCGTATGTCGAGGCTTCTGCCGGCATCGCGATGGGGGCGCGCACAGGTCTTACCGCTGTCGTCGTCGCGATTCTTTTCGGCGTCAGCATGATCTTCTCGCCGCTCCTTGCCGTCGTCACAGCGAATGTCACCGCTCCGGCGCTTATCGTCGTCGGAGTCCTTATGGCATCGGCACTGAAGGAGATCCGCTGGGATGAATTTGAAATCGCGCTCCCGTCCTTTCTGGTCGTCATCGGCATGCCGCTCACTTTCAATATTTCGTATGGCATTGCCTTCGGCTTCATTTTCTATCCGCTCGTTATGATTGCCGCTGGACGCAGAAAAGAGCTGAACTGGATCATCTGGCTCATGTTCATCCTCTTCCTCGTGCTGCTCGCGACACTGACTATGTTGAAATTCTGATGAGGCTTGGCTCTTGGGCGGCTTTCCCATGAGGGAGAGAAAAGCGGTTAAGCGTGGGTTTCTGGGCCTATGGATCTAAGGAAATGCGGAAAGCGATCGGATCCTTTCTTTCGTGAATCTGTTGAACCCACTGTACTTATAGAGCTTGTCTATTTTTTGCAAAGGAGAATCATATGCTGACTAGAGAATTGCTCGCTTCCTACATCGACGCCGGCGCTGGCCGCATCAAAGCGGACATGGCGGTCATGGGTGGTACCCTGATCAATGTCAATACTGGTGAATACTATCAGGCGGACGTTGCCATTTACAAAGGCAAGATCACCGCGGTAGAGAAGGACATTTCCGACTACATCGATGAACATACGAAGATCATCGATGCGAAGGGAAAGTACCTCGCTCCGGGGCTCATCGACTGCCACGTCCATGTCGAATGCAGTAAGATGAGCATGACCCGCTTCGCAGAAGCTGTCGTGCCGCATGGCACCACGAGCATCGTCAGCGGACTTGATGAATATATTTCCGTCATCGGTGTCGATGGGCTCGAGGATATTTTCAAAGAGATCGATGCATCTCCATTGAAGGTTTTCTGGGCACTTCCGTACAAGACGCCCTACACCATCCCGAAGTCTACCATCGCGTACAATGTCACAGCGAAAGACCATGAGAGATATCATCAGGACTCCCGCTGCTACGGCATCTGGGAGCTTGTCCGTGAAGCCGTCATGACCAAGGATCAGGATACGCTGGATGCCATCGTCGAAGCAGAGAAGCGTCACCGTCCGATCTTCGGCTGCAGCCCGCTCGCTCGCGGCAAAGACCTCAATGAATATCTCATGAGCGGTGTCCGTGTCGATCATGAAAGCTACGATCATGAAGAATTTCTGGAAAAAGCCAGAAAAGGCATCCATACCATCATCCGTGAATCTGCCGTGACGAAATTCCTGAATGAAAATGTCCGTGCCATCACGGAATGCTGCCCGGGCATGGCGCGTCACACCAGCTTCTGCTCCGATGACGTTCACGCACGCGGCATCCTTGCACACGGTCACATCGACCACATCGTCCGTCTGGCTATCAAGGCCGGCGTCGCACCAATGACTGCCATCCAGATGGGTACCATCAATGCGGCGGAAGCCTATCAGATCGATGACCACGTCGGCTCGATCGCGCCGGGAAAAGACGCTGACATCCTCCTCGTCGACCAGCCAGGCACATTCCAGGTCGAGACCGTCATCAGCAAAGGCCAGCTCATCACCGAAAATGGAGAGAACCGTTTCGATTACCAGATCCCGGCGCGCCAGTCCTCCCTCACCGATACCGTGAAGCATGCGCTCCTCACGGCGGATGATTTTGCCACCCATGTGAATATCGAAGAGGGCAGCGCTCTTGTCGAGACCATCCACAGCGTAGGTCCCTTCATGAGAAAGAGAAGAGATGTCGAACTGGAAGTGAAGGACGGCATCGTATGCCCGAGTGCGGAGAAAGACGTCGCCATGGTCTCCGTCATCGAGCGCTATGGCATCCACGGGCATATGTCCAAAGGCTTCATCTCCGGATGGTCCTTCAACAAAGGTGCCATCGCGACCACGGCATCTCCGGATGACAACAACCTTGTCGTAGCCGGTGCGAGCTGCGAAGACATGGCACTTGCTGCGAATACCCTGATCGGTCAGGGCGGTGGTCAGGTCGTCGTCATCGATGGAAAGATCATCTCCTTCCTTCCGCTCCCGATTGCAGGCATCGCATCCGACCTTACGCCTGAAGAGCTTGCGAAGAAAGAGATCGAGCTCGAGGAAGGCGCGAAGGAAATCGGCAGCAGCCTGCCTGATCCGATCTTCTACCTTTCCTTCCTTCCGATCACAGCGATCCCGGATCTGGCGATCACTGACGGCGGCTGCGTAGACTATACGAAGCTCAGATATTTCGATCCGATCCTCGAAGTGAAAAAATCATAAAAAATCATAACAGACGCGCCTCTAGGCATGCGTCTTAGCAAGATAGGAAACAGAAAGATCATAATTTCTGTTTCCTATTTTTGTTTCTTTCTGTTATAATGCAATCGTTTCAACCATAATGATTATAGGGGGAGGCACAATCATGAGAATTGACCGCATCGATATTATTCGTGTATTGAATCCATTCAAGCATCCGTTTCAGACGAGCTTTACCAAGTTTGAAAACCGTGATGCCCTGCTGGTGAAGATCTACTCCGAAGGCCTGGTGGGCTGGGGGGAATGCAAAGCTTTTTATGGCCCATTTTACAATCCGGAAGATAACGGTACGGTTTTCCATATCCTGAAGAATATGATCATCCCGAAGATCCTGCATCAGGAGGTCGAGAGCCCGGAAGCCTTTATGGAGAGCTTTTCCTATATCAAGGGGAATCGTCTGGCGAAAGCAGCCATCGAAAATGCACTGTGGGAGCTCATGGTGCAGCGGACGGGCAAGTCCCTGAAAACGCTCCTTGGCGGTACGCAGAAGGAGATCAAGGTCGGCGTATCGCTTGGCATCGA
>JAIJLI010000211.1 GCA_022722495.1 Dialister sp.
TCGATAGCATCGGACTATTCAACATAGCACGCTATACCGCTAGCATGCCCCTATTGCCTTCGGCACTTCCCCCGAAGGGGGAAGCAAGACGTTACGTAGTTAACGATTTCCTTAATTTAATGGCATTACCCGAAAGGGGGATGACCCATATGACGAAATACGATTTTTTTACGATCGTCTTTTTTGCGAGTATGTGTGTTATAGCACTGACCAAGTGACCAATAGAAAAACCGCCTTGCTCCTGACAAGATGAGGCGGTTTTTCTGCTTACAATCATGGGGCTATAACCGTTTATCGGATGGCACCGTTTCTATTTGTATTGTAAGACATCCCGTGAAAGAAAGCAAGGGCGATTCTATGAATAGATTCTATTCTGCACAGCTATGAACGGACATCATTTTATGGTATGATACAGGCGGTGCCATCGTAAACGATAGGCGGTTAAGGAAACACTGATTCAATCGTTGTCAGATTTCATTCTTGGATTTTTATATAGAGCGAGGAATCATTTGACGCGAATAGCGAGCTATTTAAGGAAGATGATGACGAAGCTATGTATAAAAATCCATATGAAATCCGACTCTGCGATTGAATCAGCGTTTCCTTAAATTGAGACCCCGAAAGGGGTGGGTCAGATGACGAAATACGATTTTTTTACAGTTGTTTTTCTGATGACGGTGTGCATTGCCGCACTGCTGAAATAGCCAATAGAAAAACCGCCTTAGCCCTGGAAAGTTAAGCGGTTTTTCTACACTTGATAATCATATGGGGCCATGACCGTTTATCGGATGGCACCGTTTCTATCTGTATTGTAAGATATCCAGCGAAAGAATGCAAGGTAGACATATGGACTTCTTTTACTTGGCAGGCGGCGCGGCTGTGCTGCTCATGACATTTCTGCTGCATCGTTTTGGAAATGCATGGATCGATCGTCTTTATGCGTCGCACCGGGACATCCTGACCTTTCCTTTGGCGGTCAAAGAACGGGGACGCTTGCGGCGTTTTCTTCTCCCGCTCGCTTTCCTTCTCTGCGGCGCGCGCTCGGTCTGCATCGCATCCAGTCCTGTCGAGCTTTTCTTCCTGCTCTTTGCCGCCGCTTTCCTTCTGCTCATGACGGCGACTGACTTCGAGCAGTACTGCCTTTTTGATGCGATGATGCTTCCCTTCGCGGCGGGCGGGCTTCTCCTCTCGCTCCTCCAGCTTCCCCGCCTGAGCGATCATCTCCTCGCGGCCGCTATTGGCGGCGCGGCCTTCCTCGTGCTTGCCATCCTCTCTCGCGGGGCTTTGGGCGGGGGCGATGTGAAGCTCATCGCATCGCTTGGTCTCTGGCTGGGGAGAGATGCTCTCCTCTTCGTCACGATGGCCGGTATCGTCCTTGGCGGTCTCGCTGCCCTTCTCCTGATGCTCCTCCGGCTCAAGAAGCGCAAGAGCGCCTTCGCCTATGGCCCGTACTTTGCGCTCACTGCGCTTGCTCTCTTCCTGATGCGGAGCGTGTGACCGGAGACTTTTCTCGCCCTCTATCGCATCGACGCATACCTTTCATGCGTACCTATTCCAAAACAGCATACAAAGAAAAATCGTTTGACAGACGGCGCGTTGCCGTGTATGATTAGTGCAACTCAATACCCCATGCGATGATTGGGATCAAGTGATATGATGTTCTTTTCAGAGAGCCGATGGTTGGTGAAAATCGGCAGGAAGCATATGACGAACTCTCCCAAGAGCTCCGGATCGAAGCTGTGATGCCGTAGAGAAGGCGGAAGTCCCCGTTACGGATGAACCATGAAAGTATAATGCAGGGTGGTACCGCGAAACCTCGCCCCTGTCTCGGAAGAGACAGGGGCTTTTATATTATACGAAGTGGAAGAGAGATAAGCACAGAGTGGTACAGCGCAGACGCGCCTCTGTCCGAGGGATCGGACGGAGGCGCTTTTTCTTTCATGGTGAGTGATAAATCAGGGTGGCACCGCGGAAAACCGCCCCTGGGAGAGGAAAGCCTCTTTCAGGGGCGGTTTTTATGATCCATGTAAACTAGGAGGAAACACAAATGATGCATGTGAGAAAAGTAATGAAGACGATCGGTATTTGTTCTATGGCTGCCATCATGATGGCAGGGATTTCTGGCTGCGGCGGCAAGACAGGCGGCGCGGTGTCTTCCGGCGCGAAGAATGCGGCGAAGATCGGCTTCACGGCGGCGCTGACGGGCGGCGCGGCCGCATATGGCAAGTCGGAGGAGGAGGGCGTACGCCTCGCTGTCGAGGAGATCAATAAGAAGGGCGATTTCCCGATCGATCTCTTGGTGGAGGATACGAAGGCTGTTCCGGCGGACTCGATGAATGCGACGAAGAAGCTGATCCAGGAGAAGGTATCGATGATCATCGGACCGATGACATCCAATGAGGCGAAGGCGGCAGGCCCCATCATCCAGAATGCAAAGGTACCGTCGCTGGAGATCTCTGTCACGGCGGAAAACATCACGGATATCGGCGACTGCATTTTCAGGAATTCCGTGCCGGAGTCGAAGAATATCCCGCAGACGGTGAAGAAGACGCACAAGCTCTTGGGCTACAAGACCGCAGCGATCCTCTATGCCCATGACAATGAGCAGCATGTGACCGCGCAGAAATATTTCCAGAAGACGATGGAAGAGGAAGGCGTGCAGGTCATCGATGTCGAGACCTTCGGCAGCAAGGACAGCGAGTACTCCGCGCAGCTGACGAATATCCAGCACAAGGCTCCGGATGTCATCGTCGTATGCAGCTACTATCAGGAAGGCTCCCGCATCCTGAAGAAGATGAGAGAGATGGGGATGGATCAGCCGGTCTTAGGGGACAATGGCTTCGTTTCGCCGGAGCTGGGCAAGATGGCAGGCGCGGCCGCGGACAATGTCTATGTGTCGTCCATGTGGTCGGCAGATCGCAAGGATGAAAAGGTACAGAAATTCGTGGAAAACTACACGAAGGCCTATGGCCGTGCGCCTGATCAGTTCGCCGCCAGTGCGTATGACGGCGTCTACATGGCGATGGATGCGATGCAGCGTGCGGGTACGACCACCGATCACAAGAAGATCCGCGATGCACTGGCACAGATGAAGGACTTCAAGGGTGTCTGCGGTACATTCAGCTTCGATGAAAAGCGCGATCCGGTCGTCGATCTGATCCTGATGAAGATGCAGGATGGAAAATTCGGCGTCGTGGATGTGAAGTAAAAAGGTTTTCGGGGTCAGGGCTAGCCTGTGGGGCGTTCTGCCCCCCTTGACTGGGGATGAAAGCTTTGCTTGAATGAGAAATTAGAAATGAGAAATGCGAAATGGCGGTGCGGCGCATCAGAATATAGAAGCGCCGCAGAGTATAAATAATGGCGATGCCCGAAGGTCTGCGGATAAGCAGGTTTCTCGTTTGGGATTCCCTGATATCGACCGCCTGACCGCAAATGACAAAGATTTCTCGCTTACGCTCGAAATGACGATACGAGAGAGTCACAAGTCACTAGTCACTTGAGACCTCTAAACCCTGAACCTCATCGGGTGTCATACAATGGTAAAACGGGCGGCAGAAACGATTTCGTTTCTGCCGCCCGTCTTTTGAGTGGGGGATGGCGCGAAGCGCCGCACCGTGCTCGTTGAACCTAATCCCTAATCCCTAGCTACTAGTCACTAGTCACTCATTACTTCAGATCCTTAAAGTGGAACTGCTTCTTCCCCGATGCGTAGTCGCCTACGATCTGGCCGTGGCCGAAGAGCTTGTACTTGTAGGAGATGAGGCCTTCGAGGCCGACAGGGCCTCTGGCGTGGATCTTGGAGGTGGAGATGCCGACTTCTGCGCCGAAGCCGTAGCGGAAGCCGTCAGCGAAGCGGGTGGAGGCATTCTGATAGACGCCTGCGGAGTCGACAAGTGCCATGAAGCGTTTGGCAGCCGCTTCATTTCTCGTCATGATGCAGTCGGTGTGATGGCTGCCGAAGGTATTGATGTGGGAGATCGCTTCGGTGAGGTCGCCGACGAGCTTGATGGCAAGGGTGAGGGAGAGGTATTCCTTGTGGAAGCTTTCGTCCTCAGGAATGACATCGACAGGGATGATGTCATTCACCTCTTTCGTACCGCGGATCGTGACGCCGGCATCGGTGAGGGCGCGGGCGAGCTTCGGCAGGAGATCCTTCGCTATGCTCCGATGGACCAGGATGGTCTCGACTGCGTTGCAGGCGGCGGGATACTGCACCTTGGCATCCACGATGGCGGGGATGGCGATCTCTTCCTCATAGTCCTTGTCGACGTAGATATGGCACACGCCGTCCGCATGGCCGAGGACAGGAATCGCGGTGTGAGACATGATGTACTGCACGAATGCATTCGAGCCGCGCGGGATGAGGAGGTCGACGGATTCGTGACATTCGAGAAGCTCGTCGATCTCATTGTGCTGCTCGGCCTGGAGCAGCGCATTCTCCGGAAGACCGGCAGCGATGGCGGCCTTCTGGATGGGCAGGAACATACCGAAG
>JAIJLI010000212.1 GCA_022722495.1 Dialister sp.
GAATAGTCCGACGCTATCGATATTCCAACACTTTCATGCAATACCGCTACGTAGCCCCCTCAGCCCTTCGGGCAGCTCCCCCGATGGGGAGCCAAGAACATTCTGCCGCTTAACTTAATAGCATTCCCTAGAGGGGAAGGCTGCGATACGAGAATACCATCTTCTAAAAAAAAGGCGGCGAAGCCGCCACCTGAACCCTGAACCCTGAACCCAATAACAAAAAAGCCGAGATGAGCAACCCTCATCTCGGCTTTTTGCATACGATTTATTCTTCTGCCAGCACGTCCTTCATGATGGCGACCGCTTTCTTCAGCTGTTCCATAGGGATATTGAGCGCTGGGAGGAGGCGGATCTTTTCTTTCGCCGTGAGGACGACGACGCCTTTGGCGAGGAGTTTTTCTACGATCGGTCCGACCGGTGCGACCGGTTCGATGCCGAGCATGAGGCCCATGCCGGCGACGGATTTCACGCCTTTGGCGCCTTCCATTTCCTTTTTGATATAGTCGCCCTTTTCCTTGACGGAGCCAAGGAGAGCGTCATCGATCTCCTTCAGGATGGAGACCGCACCGGCGCAGGCGATCGGGTTGCCGCCGAAGGTGGAGCCGTGGGTACCGTAGGTGAAGACGTCCTGCGTCTTTTCGCCGAACATCGTCGCGCCGATCGGAAGACCGCCGCCAAGGCCCTTGGCGGTGGAGACGATATCAGGCTGTACGTCGAAATTCATGTAGCCGTAGAGCTTGCCCGTGCGGCCATTGCCGGTCTGGACTTCATCGACGATGAGGAGGATGTCATGCTCCTTGGCATACTTGTTCACGCCTTCGAAGAAATCCTTGTCGAGGGGATGCACGCCGCCCTCGCCCTGGATGGACTCCATCATGACGGCGCAGACATTCGGATTCTTTTCACAGAGGTCGATGAAGGCAGGAAGGTCATTCGCCGGGGTATAGAGGAAGCCTTCGGTCAGCGGGAAGAAATTCTGATGGAAAACGTCCTGCCCGGTCGCAGCGAGCGTCGTGACGGTGCGGCCGTGGAAGCCATTGATGAGGGTCACGATGACGTTGCGATCCTTGCCGTACTTGTCGATGGAGTACTTGCGCGCACCTTTGATGGCACATTCATTGGCTTCTGCGCCGGAGTTCGAGAAGAAGACCTTCTTCATGCCGGTTTTTTCGCAAAGCAATTCGGCAAGCTCTGCATCGGGCTTCGTATAGTACAGGTTCGAGATATGGTTCAGCGTGTGGAGCTGCTTTTCCACAGCGGTCATCCATGGTTCGTGGGCAATGCCGAAGATGTCGACACCGATCCCGCTGCCGAGGTCAATGTATTCCTTACCGTTCTCGTCGGTAAGGATCGATCCCTTGCCGCTCACAAAGCAGACAGGGTAACGGTGGTAGGCATGTGCGATGTATTTCTGATCTTTTTCGATGGTATTCATATATAGGCTCCTTTGAGGAATGGTTTAATGGGTTCATGAGGTTCTGAAGGTGCAATGGGGGTGATGCGGCGCATGAAAATATGGAAGCGTCGTAAATTTTAGATGAGCGGTACTCCCGTATCGTCATAAGGGCCGATGTGGAGGAATCTTTTTCGTTTGCGGTTAATTATGACTGTTAGAGGAAGGGAAATGGGAAACACCGTACTATAGGAAAGCTGGGGAAACGCTGATTAAATCGCAGAGTCAGATTTCATATGGATTTTTATACATAGCTTCGTCATTATCCTCCTTAAATAGCTCGCTATTCGCGTCGGATGATTCCTTGCTCTGTATAAAAATCCAAGAATGAAATCTGACAACGATTTAATCAGTGTTTCCCTAGCAGAATGTGGCCAGATTCCGCAGGTGCAATGGGTTCAACGGAGAATACTCCCGAACCCGCCCCTGCGGGCACCTCCTTCCACAGGAAAGAGGGAGAAATCGAAACTGCGGCGCTTTATGTATGTTGCGCCGCACCCCCAGTTCTCATTTCGCATTCAAATCAGAACTGTGTGCCGAAGCTGAAGTGGAATTTATTCTTATCGCCGTGACCATAGTCAAGACGAATCGGTCCGATCGGGGTCTGGAGACGCAGGCCTACGCCGCAAGACCACTGGAAGCCATCATCATCTTCATACCACGGGATCTGTCCGTTATCGATGCCCCAGGTGCTGCCGCCATCGGTGAAGAGGACGCCCTGTACTTTCTTGGCGATCGGGAAACGGTATTCCAGTGTCGCCGCGTACATTTTCTTGCCCTTGAACTGGTCATCTTCATAGCCACGAAGGGTATTCGAGCCGCCGAGATCGAAGAGATTTCCGTAGGAGACATCGCCGTCGATGTAGCCGCCCTGCAGACGGAGTGCAAGGATGTGACCATTGCCGAGGCCTTTGTAGAAGCGGCCTTCTGTCGTGAACTTGTAGAAGTCATAGTCACCGCCAAGGCCATGCCCGCCCCACTGGGTGGAGAAGGAAATGCGGCGGCCCTTGCTGGCATTGAAGTAATTGTCGCGGTTATCGAAGACGTGCGTAAAGGTGAAGCTGTTCGTGGTACCGAAATTATCATCGATAGCGCCACGCCAAGCTTTTTTCATTTCATCCTCGCTATTATAACCTTCCTTCTTATAATTCTTAAAGCGGTCAGTTGCTGCGCTACCCCAATTAAAACCGTCATGGTCATCGTATTTTTCCTTTGCACTTTCAAATGCAAAGTAGTTCGTGCGATATTCGCCATTCTGACGTCCCCAGGTGAGGTTCCAGCCGCTTCTTCTCTTATCGTATTCTGCGACGGTATTACCGTTCGAATCATAGTCATCGTATTCATAGATACGGTTGAAGATGGAAGCACCAAGGGAGTCACCGTTGGAATTGATCCACGGGCGGGTGTAGGAAATGGTATAGTTCTTGCCGTTGCCAGCGCCGCCGAATTCCCAGTGGAAATTGACCTTATCGCCTGTGCCGCGGAAGTTCGTATCACCGAGCTCGACGATGCCGACTGTACCATCGGAGTCAGAGTAGCCGGCACCGACAGTGATGACGCCGGTCTTCTGCTCAACGACATCGATTTCGATGACGACATTGTGTTCATTTTCTTTGCCAGGGAGCAGCTTCATATTGACATCTTCGAAGTAGCCCAGATTGTAAAGTCTTTCCATGGAGCGGCTTGCCTGGAATTTATTGAAGGGCTTGCCCTTCTTCATCTTAAGTTCGCGGAGGATGACTTTGTCCTTCGTCTTATCATTGCCGACGAGCTGGATGTCTTCGATGACACCTTCCGAAATATGGACTTTCAGGATGCCCTTCGGCGTCACTTCCACATTCGGGATGGAGACGAGCATGTAGCCCTGCTTGAGGTAGGCATCTTCGATTTCCTTGAGCTTCTGGTTCACGAGGACGAAGTTCAGGACGCTGCCCTCCGGCACCTGCAGGATGGACTTCAGGTAGTCAGAGGTGAAGATGGTATTGCCGGTGAATTCCACATCACGAACGATGGGATTTGCCACAAGACCATAGGTGAGGTCCACGCCTTCGGGGATTTCCTTGAAATTCGGACGGATCTGAGAGAAAACACCTGTCGAGCCAAGAGATGCCACATCATTGCGGATGCCCTCAGCCGTGACGGTGCTGCCCGGTTTGCTCTGCAGAAGAGGGGACAGCTTCGTCTTGACTTCTTCCGGGATCCCGTCGAAGTCGACATGCGCGATGGTCTTGCCTGTATGTGCTTCGATGGCTGCGTCATCGTCCGCCGAAAGATAGAGCGAGGCATCGCCCACTGCGACGGTCTGGTGGGATTCCTTCACTTCCATGGATGGTTCCGCTTTTTCCGTCTGGTCGGAGATCTCACCTGTCTTGCCCGCTTCCTTACCGCTCTTCACATCGATCATGGAGCTCTGGGACATGCCGTTCTGGGAGCCGGTCATCTGCGGTGCTTCCGCAAAGACGTCCGCGCCGGAAAGCGCAAGCAGGATCGCAGAGGCAAGCAGTGCTTTCTTATATGTTGCTGTCATCGTAAATTCCTCCTCATGTATTGGATGATGAATTTCTATATATTTATGGAAATACAGATAGGTATCTGGCATACTTGCCAAAACGTGTGATTTCCTTAAATAACATTGGGATTGATGGATTCGGTGCAGGACAGAAGCTCCTAAAGGGGAGACACTTCGAACCTCTGAAATCCTTCTTATCATTAATTTCCTCGGAGAGCCCTTCCCGCTTCGCCTACGACACGCTGGATCTCCTGATCCGAGAGAGCGGGGGCGGCAGGCTTCGGAGCAGCAACCTTTATGGGAGCCGGCACCGGCGTACTGACGACGGGCGCAGCTTTCGGGGCTTCGGGGGCTTGTTTCGTTTCTACCTGTTCTGTCATGACAGTCTCCACAGGGGCAGGAACCTCTTCCGCTTTCTGTACTGCTTCCTCGACTGGCTTTGGTGTCTCAGGTGATGTCGTGACCACTGTCTGGGCCGGCTTAGCCGGAACAGGCGATGGGAAGAGGCTATCTTT
>JAIJLI010000213.1 GCA_022722495.1 Dialister sp.
CTTGCCAAAGCGATACAGAAATACTGATTAAACCGAAGCCACGGAGATAGTAATTATCGACAGTCAAATGAATTACCGAGGAAAACTTGACACTTACCTCGCTAATAAAACATCTTCCCCATCGATTTCCTTCTATGCTATAATAGGATATTGTGAAAGCACAGAATATGTATGCTTACGAGCATATCATCAGCGTAGCATCCCAATGTATAGAAAATCTATGCTCTTTGAAAGGAGTTTGTTTACATGACCGCAGATAACTTGACCTTTTCCATTGAAATCGATTTCATCCCGGATATTCAGGACGGCCGCGCCGAACTGAAAAAGAACATGAAGAGCGTTTCCGAGAAATTTGACGGCACCTACATCCTCGATCCGAAAGCCCGCCCGATCATCTCCGGGCTTTCCAAGGATGACGTAGAAGGCGCACTGAAGGAGCTCGGTCTCCTCGCCTTCGGCACCTGGCCGGCATGCATCCTGACCGCCACCATCGTCTCCCCGCTCCCTATCCGTGCAGTCGGCATGTCGGACGGCTGGGACATCTACACCGGCAAGAAGACCTTCTTCGCCTTTGCGCAGTTCCCTGCCGATGCCCTCTCTATCATGGTGAAAGCCTGCACCTACTATCTGGAACATGAGTCCTACCAGTCTCTGGAAGAATTCATCGATGCCATGGGCTATGAAGCCTTCCGCGATACCGTCCTCGGAAACACCACACCGGGAAATGATGCCGGAAATGACTACTACGGCTCTTCCTGGGGCGCCCCCGACGTACCGCCGCTCAAGGAAGGCGACTTCGTCCGTCCGGAAAACAACATCATGCAGATCATCGAAGTATACCCGGAAATGGGCCCCTTCCTCATGGAATACGGCATGTCCTGCGTCGGCTGCTTCGTCTCCTATGATGAAAACCTCTGGCAGGCTGCCCAGGGCCACGGCATCGACGTCTTTGAGATCATCGGTGAGATGAACGAATTCATCGCGGATAAATACAAGAAGCCTCTCCTCACCGAAGAGACCCCGATGGAGACCATTCTCACCCTTTACCCGCAGCTCCTTCCCGTCTTCCAGAAGAAATCCATCACCATGCCGCAGGATATGAAGACTACCATCGGCACTCTCTGTAAAGAAGCAAACGCAGATGCCAAAGAGCTCATCGCTCTCTGCGATGAAAGACTGCGTGGGAAGGAAGAAGCGTAGTTTAGAGATTAGTAGCTAGGGATTAGAGATTGGGGATTGGGAGTGACTGGGGACTAAGGATTTCCCGTAGCGTCATCCCGAGCGTAGCCCTCGATCTTTACTGCACTGCAATAATCAGCACGTATGCACTGAGGAGAAACAACGTATTGGTGCTGTTTCTCATCAGACAATGAGCGTTCTGCAATAGAGATTTCTCGGCTACGCTCGAAATGACGACGGCGCGAAGCGCTATCAAAACTCCGCGGCGCTTTATAAATATGATGCGCCGCACCACCATTTCTAATTTCTCATTTCTAATTTCTCAGTCAAAGGTCGCCCACCCTTGCGAGATAAACCCGAACCATTTCAAAAGCCGGATGCACAATCCATGCATCCGGCTTTTTGCTTGCTTTCTTATTTCATTTTCCATCCTGCTTTTTTGAGTGCCATGACGATCGGCACCACGATAACACCGGAGACGAGAGCTTCCGGGATACCATTTGCAGTGACGATCCCCATGATCATCAGACCGACCGCTTCGACAGAGATCCCCTTCGCTGCGGCATACGGCGCGCCGACCAGCAAGAAGAAGGAGCCCAGGAAGAGCACCGTATTCGTGATCGCCCCGCCCACTGCTGAGATGCCGGCACGCAGATGCGCATTTCCCGGAATGTACTTATAAAGAAGCCACACCACGATCGGGATGCAGATCCGCGGCACGATACAGATGAACGCATCGGCGATGACACTGTACTGCAGTGCGAACTGCATCATCAGGCTCGGCGCACGCAGTGTCTGAATGAAAGAAAAGAGCCCGAAAAGGAAACCGACCAGAATGCCGACCTTCGGCCCTGCGACGACCGTCCCGATGATGGTCGGGATGTGCAGGATCGTCGCATTCATCACGACGAGCGGGATGAATCCATAGCCTGTCAGTCCGAGAAAGATCGTAATCCCTGCGAGCAGCCCGGAAATCGTCAGCTCGCGAATACTCATAAAGGTCTGATTCTGATGGGGATTGTTTTGTTCCATACCTGTTCCTCCGTTCTTGTTCTCTGTGAGATATAAGACGCAAATAAAATACAGGCGCGAACGCGCTCTGCAGTCCAGCCCGCGCAAGCGATGCCAGCTAAAAGGCAGTGCGTTTCTGCACCTGTAGTTATTATAATCTGTGTTCCCTATTTGTCAACGGGGATGGAAAATGGGAAGACTTGGAAACTTCAGTTCTCAGGCCTCTGACTTCTGGCCTCTGACCTCTGACGTCTACCGGTCACGAAAGTTTTATTTCTGAGCGGCAGCCTTTACGAGTTCCTGGAAGAACCTGAGAGCGATCGTCTGATCCATGTAGTCCTTGGGATCCTCGCCTTCCACCAGCACATGCTTCAGATCATTTTCCGGATGGAACTGGACCGATACACAGAATTTCTTTGTCGGGTTCTCGATGCCTTCGACGATCGAGACGCCGCCCTTATCCACCGTTTCTGCCGTCTGGATGAGATCCGTACCTTCGACGCTCAAGATCGCCTGATGATGCCAAGAGGATACATTCTCCAGCTTATCAGCACCTACGATCTCGCGGAGATGCGATTTCACGGGGAGGAGTGTCACATCATGACGCACATAGTCGCGACCCCATGCATTGACCGGCGCGCGATGCAGCCCATCATAGTACACGCCTTTCGACTGATAGTACACCGGAAGATCCTGAATGAAGGTGACGCCATGGACGATGCCCATCATCTGCTCGCCTCGGCAGACCGCAAAGGCAGGAATGTCTTTCTGTACACAGTACGACATCAGGGTATAATCAGAAATATCGCGGGTCGCATTGATCCCCTCACCCATATTTTCTTCCTTCTTCGGATCTTTGAAGAGAGATGGGCTGATGTCCTCGCCGCCGGTGAAGAATACGCCGTCGATGCCCTTCATGATCTCCTTCACATTCGTCTCATCGAAGCGATTCGCCTTGATGGCATCGGCATATTCTTCCTTCAGCATGCCCGATGGATAGATGGCATCCGCTGCGACCGTCTTGTCAGCGTTGTAGGGGACATGGCTGCTCGTCACCTGCGGCAGCTCGACCGCTATGCCGCCTGCAGCCTCGATGATCTTCTTGAAGGCTTCATAGTCCTGTGTCGGGCTCTTCCAGGAAATCCCGATCACCGGCTTCTTCTCCGCTGCTTCTACCGCAGAGGTGATGGATGCGCCGGCAGCAGCCGCTGTCATGGCAAGGATGGTGAGTGCGATCTTGCAGGTCTTTTTCATAGGTTCTCTCCCTTTCTTTTTACGCAAAAAGGCGCTGCCCGTGGGCAGCGCCTTTGCTTTTGTTATGAATATGGCTTGATTATACGGGGTTCTGCAGGAATTGTCAATCCCAAGTGATCAAAATCTCATCCCATCACGATGCAAAGGATCCCCGCAAGAGAAATCCCCACCCCGATGAGCTGGCGAAGAGTCAGCTTCTCTTTATAGAGCAGAAATCCTGTCAGCATCAGCGCCGCTACGATGAGACTGTTCGCCACGACGAAAGCCACATTCACCGCCCAGCCAGCCCGGTACATGAAGAGCGTCCCCACCTCGATGCCGACGATCGCGAGTCCCAGCCCTATGGCAGAAAGATTCACGGAAAGTACGCCGCGCAAGAAGCTCTCCTTCCCCAAAGACTGAAAGAAGTAGATCACAAAGGAAACGACAGACGCTGCAAGATACGTCACCGTGAGAGAAGCCATAGGATCTCCGATACCGGAGACTTCCTTCAGCCCCACCTGATATCCTACACTGGATGCGACAACGAGAAGAAGCGGCCACCAAGTCGAAAACATCTATTTTCTCCTTACCTTACAATACAAAACATGCCCAGACAGGTGAGTGCGACCCCGGCGAGCTTCATAAGCCCCATCGGTTCCGTGTAAATACAAGAACCGATGAAGAGCAGCAGCACGACAATGATCCCCGTGTACACGATAAATCCCACATTCATCGACCAGCCCGCACGATACATGTAGATCGTCCCCACCTCCAGCCCTGCGATGGAGACCCCTGCGATGGCCGCCGGAAACGGCACAGCGGCAAGCGCCGCCATGAGATCTCCCGCCGGAGAAAGCGCCTCGAAAAGCAGCACGCAGGTCAAGGCACTCACCAGGTACGTCGCCCCCAGTGCCGCGAGCGGAGAGGCGACGGACGACAGCTTCTTTGCGCAGATCTGGTATATCACATCAGCCACAACGATCAAAGCGACAGGCCACCATAGAGCAAGCATGGAGATCCTCCTCTCAAAAAAAAGCGCTCCAGCCACTC
>JAIJLI010000214.1 GCA_022722495.1 Dialister sp.
CGAATAACAAAGATTTCTCGCTTCGCTCGAAATGACGATACGAGAGGCTGATGTCTCCTAGTCTTCTAGTCTCCCCGTCAGCGGCTATTCCTCTTCACTATGATTCTCCGACCAGGTGAATTCTACGCCGTACAGATTGACCGTATCGCCTTCTTGGCAGCCTGCCTTGCGGAGGAGCTTGTCAAGGCCCATGAATCTCCAAGCTCTGTCGAAGCGGCGCATGGAAACATAGTCCTCGAAGTCGGTCATGCCGACCAGCTTTTCCACGCGCTTGCCCTTGATATAGTACACATCATTCTTGCACTCGATCTCGAATTCCTGCTTGTTCGCTTCATATACAATGGCCTTTTCCGGAGATTCGAAGGATACATCGGGGATCTCCTGCAGAAGCTTCCACACGGCTTCCATAAGCGGACGAGTGCCTTCTCCGGAAAGCGTGCAGATGGGATAGAAGTCATAGCCTTCCTTCTCGATGGCCTCCTTCAGCTCTTCCAGCTTCTTCGGGTCATCGATGAGATCGATCTTGTTCGCTGCGACGATCTGCTTCTTCTGCCGAAGCTCCGGACTGTACAGCTCGAGCTCATTGTTAATGATATGGAAATCATGCAATGGATCGCGGCCTTCGCTGCCCGCCGCATCAAGCACATGGATGAGGACCTTCGTACGCTCTACATGGCGGAGAAATTCGTCCCCAAGACCGGTCCCCTGACTTGCGCCTTCGATCAGGCCCGGGATATCTGCCATGACGAAGCTTCTCTCATAGTCCAGATTCACCACACCGAGGATCGGATTCAGCGTCGTGAAATGGTACGCCGCCACTTCCGGCTTCGCGCCGGATACCTTGCGGATGAGAGAGGATTTCCCTACGCTCGGGAATCCCAGGAGACCGACATCCGCCAGCACCTTCAGCTCGAGGCGCAGCTCCTTTTCTTCACCCGGCTCGCCTTTTTCCGCATAAAGAGGCGCACGGACAGCCGACGTCGCGAAATGGGAATTTCCGCGGCCACCATGCCCGCCTTTGACGATGAGCGCTTCCTGTCCATTCTGCGTCATATCCGCCAGAAGTTCGCCGGTCTTATTGTCATAGACCATCGTTCCGAGCGGCACCTCGACGAAGACATCTTCCGCATTCTTACCGAACATTTCTTTCGCCCCGCCGTTGGCACCAGCTTTGGCTGCGAATTTTCTATGACGGCGGAAATTGATCAGCGTATTCAGGTCGCTATTCGCTTTGATGAAGACCGAGCCGCCCTTGCCGCCATCACCGCCCGACGGGCCGCCGCGCGGTACATACTTCTCACGGCGGAAGGAAACCATCCCGTCCCCGCCCGCGCCGGAGACTACAATAATTTTTGCTCTATCGATAAACATGGAGTACCTCGTTTTAGAAATAGAAGGAATGCGCAAAAGCCCGGCTGCGATACGAGAATACCGTATTCCCCATTCTCTCCCGGAGCACCTCACGCTTTCCATCTGTACATAAAAATTCTATTTTATTATACAGCGAAATGGCGATTCTGTCATCCAAATGCCATGGTATAGTTGCGAGAAGCCTGCTCGCCCCCAATCAAAAAACGGTTCTCCTTTCGAAGAACCGTTTGCTGATTTCCTGCTATCTCACACTCTTCACCTTCATGCGGCGTTCGAGCACGCGCAGGCACATGGAGACGAAGAAAGTCATGATGAAGTAGTAGATCGCTACGATGACGAGCGGTGGGAATGGCTGGAAGCTGATGCCCTGAATGGTGGTCGCCGTATACATCAGATCGGCCATACCGATGACAGAGACCTGAGAGGACTCTTTGATGAGGGTGACGAATTCATTCCCGATGACGGGCAGGATGTTGCGGATCGCCTGCGGGATGATGATGCGCACCATAGACTCCCACTTCGAGAAGCCAAGCGACATCGCACCTTCGAGCTGTCCCTTCGGGATGGACTGGATACCAGAGCGGACGATCTCACACTCATACGCACCGGAATTCAGGATCAGTGCAAGGACACCGGCGGAAAGTCTCTCAAAGTCGACGCCCATGATCTGGAAGCTGGGGAAATGGATGCCGAGGAACGGCAGCCCGAAAAACACGAGAGAGATCTGTACCAAGACCGGCGTACCGCGGATGACTTCTACATAGGCCGTCGAGATCCACTGGAGGACCTTGATGCCCGAGATCTTCATGAATGCCAGAATGATCCCAAGAAGAAGACCAAAGAAGCAGGACAGAAGAGAAATAATGATGGTGATCTTCACACCTGACATGAAAATGTCATTATATTTGACAGCTGTATCTAATACTATATCCATAATCGCATCATCTCCTTAAATATCAGCATGGAGCAGACGTTTCAGGAATGTCTGCGTCCGTTCTTCCTGTGGATGGGTGAAGATATCTTCGGGATTTCCTTCCTCCACGATATAGCCCTTATCCATGAAAATGACGTGATTGGAAACGCTTCTGGCAAACTGCATCTCGTGCGTGACGACGGCCATGGTCATGCCGGCTAAGGCGACTTCCTTCATGACGGTCAGTACATCGCCAACAAGCTCAGGATCAAGCGCAGAAGTCGGTTCATCGAAGAGCAACATCTTCGGCTTCATCGCAAGCGCTCTGGCGATAGCGACACGCTGCTGCTGCCCGCCGGAAAGCTCGCCCGGATAATAATCCGCACGCTCGGCAAGACCTACACGGGAGAGAAGCTCCATCGCTTCCTCTTTCGCCTCCGCTTTCGGCAGTTTCTTGATATGTACCGGCGCATACATGACATTCTCTACCGCAGAGAACATCGGGAACAGGTTGAACGACTGGAAAACCATGCCGACATCGCGGCGCAGCATCTTCACATCGGTCTTTTCATTGACCTTCTTCCCTTCGAACCACAGCTCGCCCCCGGTCGGCGTTTCCAGCAGATTCAGGCAACGCAGGAAGGTACTCTTCCCGCTCCCGGACGGGCCGATAATGGTACACACTTCTCCGTTCTCGATCTTCATATTGATATCTCTCAGTACTTCGACCTTGCCGAACGATTTCTGCAAATGTTTGACTTCATAAATGACTTTTTTATCTGACATAGTCCTCACACCCTTCTTATTTATACAAGATAGTAGCATAAGTATACAGGTATGTCAATAAAAAATGGGGCTTCAGATCCAAAAGGCGCAAAGGGGCGTCATACTTCGCCTCCCGGAATCATGCCTTCCCGCCCCGCAAAGAAGATAGAAGGCGGATAGAGTCTGACTATACATATATATAAGACCCGTATTCACCCCGTATCCCTTCCTCCTCATCTCGACCTTTTCCAAGGAGGAAGGCCTATATAGTACATGTGAAGCATACTCAAGACCCGCAGCGCTTCCAATTATTTCTATTTTAGCCATACCTAAACCTATCATCCTTTTTCTCCCACTTGAAATATTAAAGTGTTTCTCATGTTCCATTTACGGTGGAGTTGGGGAATGCTAAAATAGCACCATAGAATCATACCACTCAGGAAGCAACGCTTCCATTACGGTTAAGGAGATATACCATGGGAAAGCACAATAAAAAACATGTACATCACTGCGGCTGCGGCCACTGCCATCAGGCACAGGAATCCGTCCATCGCACCGAAGAGCATGAACACCACGAGGAAGACGAAGAAAATCACAGCTGCGGCTGCGGACATGACCACGATCACGAAGTCCACTCTCACGAGCACGAATGCGGCTGCGGGCATGACCATGACCACGAAAGCCACTCCCATGAGCATGATGGCTGCGGCTGTGGCTGCTGCGAAGAGGTCCCGGAAGAGCATCATGACCACTCAAATGACCCGGAAATGGCAAAATACAAGGACAATGAGATCGATGTCATGGAGAGCGAAGCCGACATCGCGATCGATGAAAGACGCGCCTTCGGGCATTTCCATGACAAAGGCGTCCACCATCATGATGGGCACAAGAATGACTGTCACTGCCATGAATGCATCGATGAAGAAGACTGCGACTACTGCGGCAAAGACCTTGCCTCCTGCCAGTGCGATTTCTTAGGGAAAGAATACAAGCGCGGCCTCTATCACATGGAGCACCTCGACTGCATGGAATGCGCCGCAAAAATGGAAGGGAAGATCCGCGAAATGCCATCCGTCTTCTTCGCCTCGGTCTCCTTCACGAAGAAAGAGCTCCGCGTCATTTCCAAAGAAAATCCGGACAGCCTCATCCCGCAGCTGCTCTCCGTCTGCCGCACCGTCGATGAAAATATCGGCATCGTACCGCCCTCTGACAAGGGCGATTTCAAGACAGAGATCTATGAGATCCCCACCCTTGACTGTGCAGCCTGCGCCGTCAAGCTCGAAAAGCTCGTGAACCGCCAGCCCGGCGTCCTCTCTGCCTCGATCTCCTTCGCCACCAAGACGATGAAACTCACCGCTAAAGATCCGGACAGCCTCATCCCCGAGCTGACCAGAAAATG
>JAIJLI010000215.1 GCA_022722495.1 Dialister sp.
CCGGCCTTCGCTCTCGATATATTGCGAGATGACCTGATCTCCGAGCTCTTTCCCCACCTCCCATGCCGTCCTTGTCGGCAGACGCCGCGGATCGATGCCGTAGAAATTCACCCCTGCCGGCAGAAGAGAGACACCGCCCGCATGCGGAGAGCCGGAGATCCCCGGCACAATGTAACGGGCAGAAAGCCCGCGAAGGGTATGCTCCATTTCCTTTTTTGTCTCTGCAAGGCGCGGATATACCTCCTCTCAAACGAAACGAAGCAGCGGCTGCTCCCTCTCTGTCCCCAGTGCCTTCTCTTTGTCGAAATGCATTTCTGACAGCTTGCGGACCAGTCCCTCTGCCTTCCTCTGTAGGCGCGCCATCCACTCGCCCCCGGTGAGACCATTCGGAAAAAGTGTCTGTGCCTGTCCCAGCAGCGTATCTACGGATGTCCCCTCCTCCTCAGCCAGCAGCTCACAAATCGAGGGGATGTCACCATTCGGCAGACGAAGGAGAGCCAATATTTCATGGATGAGCGTTTCCCCCTTCGGCATCTCTCCCAGAATGTGCAGTCCGACATGGCACTCGCTATTTTTGAGATCTTCGATATAGCAGTGAAGGCGTGAAAGATACCCTGCCAGATCCGCTTCCGTATACGGCACCTCACCGTCCAGACTTGCTTTCTCCGCAAGCTCACGGATCCGTGGTACCAGCCGCTTCGCCGTTTCCGGTTCCGATTTCTCAAAATGCGCGTACTCATCCATCGCCTGCTCCAGCTCAGCCAGCTCCTCATACGTCCCTGCCTCTTCCATCGGTGCAGGCAAATGATCCACAAGACATGCGCCGCCGCGCCGCTTCGCCTGGATCCCTTCTCCCGTGATCGTCATATGGTAGGGATAGATATTCGGCAGGCTTCCCAGCGCCAGATCAGGATAGCTTCCTCTATCCATCCCCGCACTTTTCCCCGGAAGCCATTCCAGATTTCCATGCGTTCCCACATGGAGCACGGCATCAGCTCCCCATACATCACGGATCCACTGATAGTATGCCAGATACTGATGCGTCGGTGCGATAAAAGGATCATGATAGATCTTCGACGCATCAAAACCATACCCGCGCGGCGCCTGCACCGTGAGGAAAATATGCCCGTCCATCAGCCCCGGTACCAGAATATCGCCCGACTCCGTCGTCATGACCCTGCCAGGCGCCTTTCCCCAGTCCTTCTCCATCTGCCGCCGCGTCTCTTCGGGGAAGGTAGCAAAGAGATCACAGTAGAGCTTCTTCGGGACCTTCTGACACGCCGCCTCCTGCTCCTCCGTCAGCATCGAGCGGTCATTCGTCGCCTGCGCCGTCAGCCGCTTCATGAAGGCCTCCGTGTCCTCCGGGATGAAATCGACCTGATAGCCGGCCTCCTTCATGAATCCGAGCAGACGACGCACGCTCTCGATGCTGTCCAGACCATACGCACTCCCGATGTTCGAATTCTTCGGCGGGTAATTGTGAAAAATGATTGCGATCTTCTTCTCCGCATTCGGTTTCCTGTGCAGTCTCGCCCATGCCCCCGCCCGCGAGACCATCGCATGCATACGCTCGGGGATGGGCAGGTACTCCACCTCCCCATCCTCCTTCACATGCTTCGCAGCGATCGGCATCCCGTGGATGATCCCATCAAACTCCGGCATCGTGACCGAGATGGAGATCTCCATCGCATTCATTCCCTCCGGCGAAGCCTCCCACTCCTCCTTCGGAGCGATCAGAGAGTAGGCCTCCAGCACAGGGACGCCCATTTCTTCCAGCGCCTTGATGGAAATCGACCCCGACGTCGTAAAGGAGAACTTCATCACATTCACGATGACATCGACGAGTGGCTTTCCCTCCTTCATGAAATACTTCTCAAACACCTCATGGATCGTCGGCATCCCCAGCTTCGGATCCGGCAGGCCATTCGTGAAGACTGCGATGACATTCAGCCCCTGCCGCTCCGCCTCTTCTATGAATGCTTTCTGGTAATGCAGGTCATCCCAGATCCACTCATCCCGATAGAAGAGAAGCCCCAGCGTCGGACGCCCCGCCTGCAGGAAAGCCTTCTCATACAAGGAAAGATCCGTCATGAATTTCTTCGCCATCCCCGGATGATAGATCCCCGCCCAGCAGATCGGCGAAGGCGGCTCCGCATCAGGCATCCCCTGATCAAAAAGGGAACGCGCATAGAGCCACAGATTCTTGTAATTCGTCAGACCCCCATAGAACGAGTACGCCTTCATAGCCTCGATGTCCTTTGCCGCGACCCGCTCTATGCACTCCTCCTCTGCCGATCCCGCCGCATCTATGTAATACGGGATCCCTTCCCGCGATAGAAAATGCATACACGCCGTCCAAAACTTCGTACGGATCGTATTTCCCATGAAACGGATCATGACCAGTGCGCTCCCGCGTAGTTTTTCTTCCCACGATGCGCTCCACACGGAGCCATCCTCCGTCTTTATGACCTGTGAGGATGCGGGCATCTCTCCATCCGCGATCAATTCGTCAAGCGCACGGCGCATCATAAAATAGCGACGATCAATATTCGTCATATAAATGATTTTGGGTGTCATAGGTGAGTCTCCTTATGCCTCATTCAATCATCTCATTCATCAGTCAAGCAAAAATGCAAACGGGCGAAATGCGAGAAGGGGTGAAATGTCCTAGCCCCTAATCCCTAATCCCTAGTCACTAGTCACAAACACTTCCGGATACACCGCCCGCGCCGCCGCTTCCACTGCGTCCACGACATGCTGGCTCATGACGTACTTGTACTTCTCCGAAAAAGGCACGAGCCGCCTCTCTTTGACCGCCGTCACCTCACGAAAAGCAGGATTTGACAGAAGCCCCTTCTCGAAGGCCTTCGTATCATCCCCCGCCTTCACCCGCCAGGTGGGAAGAAGGATCACATCCGGGTCGATCTTCGGGAGGATCTCCAAAGAAAGGTACGCATCCGCCCCCTTCGGCACCTCATACACCGCTGCCCCATCCTTCACATGCGCGAGACGCAGGACATCCGAAAAAAGCGTTCCCTTCTTGCCCAGGATCCCGCGGAATGACATGCCGAGAGCCACCAGCTCCTTATCCGGTGAAACCGCCGAGAGCTTGAGCGCAAGAGCAGCCAGCTTCGACTCCATGTCAGAAACCAGCGCCTCCCCCTTCTCCTCTTCGTGGACTGCTTTCGCGACGCCGCGCACCTTTCCCTTCATTTCCTCTACCGTCGTCGGGATGGCGGAAACATAGACAGGGACACCAGAGCGTGTGAGTACCTCGACCGTCTGCATGGGCGTAGACGTCGAAGCGATCACCAGATCCGGCGCAAGCGCCAAAATATGCTCCGGCTCCATATCGACCGTCCGCCCGACCCGGCTGACCTCGTCCTTGGTGAGGAAACTGATCCCGTCATCTCCAGCATACTTCGAGTAGGCGGCAATGCGCCCAGGGGAAAGAAGCGACGTCAGTATCTCATCCGTCCCATACGTGAGAGAAACGACGCGCGTGGGATGGATGGGCGCGGATATAGTGCGCCCGGCATCGTCCGTCATACTTCGCGTCTCACTTTGCGGCGCGGGCGTAACCGAGCAGGCAGAAAGAAGGATCGATGCCAGCGCGGCAAGTATCGTAAAAAGAAATCTTTTCCACATAGCTTCCTTTGGGCTCATCAAATAAAAAGCGGCGGCAGCCTTTGGCTGTCAGCCGCTTTTGTGTTCACTGCGATCAGAAAGAATATTTATAGGTCAGTGTCCAGTTGAATGGAAGATCATAGTTTTCATTTTCATTGATGCAGTTGTTGTGCCGATCAAGCAAATTGTACATATTCAGTGTGATGCGATGACTATCATTGGGAGCATATGAAATAGAGGACGTCAGATTGACTCTGTTCGGAATGGCGTGGTCATAGCTGCCGTCATTCTTAGCAATAGCCCCTTTATTTGTATAATAGGAGTATTCTCTTTCTCCTGTAAAGAACAGGTTCAGATTGGCCGTCCATTTTTTATCGGAATACTGTACGCCGGCATTGGTCTGCAGCTTCGCCGCCTCCTGCATCCATTCATTTTCATGGCCCACTACCCATTTGCTCTTCAGCTTTGGATCCGACCAGCTTACCCCCAGATTATACTGCCAGTTCTCATTGATCTTATGCGTCCATTCAGCTTCCAGACCTGTATTTTTGAACTCGCCTCCATTGATCTGCACATTGATGTCACTGGCACCACCATCAATGATCTGGTTTTCCTTGACCCACTTGAAGTAATTATCAATATTCATATGGAAGAGGGCGATCTTTACGCTATCCTTGTCCTTAACATATTTTGAGCCAATTTCATAAGACCAGCCTTTCTGTGGCTGATAATCGATCGCTTTTGTCTTCTTCGAATAGAATTTGGAATTGATCGACGGCATATCGAAGGATTTCCCAATATTGGAGTACAAGCTCCAGCTA
>JAIJLI010000216.1 GCA_022722495.1 Dialister sp.
GGTTCAACGGGGAAGGTGCGGCGCGAAGCGCCGAATGATAAAATTGCGGCGAAGCCGCCACCACCACTCCTCACTCCTAACTCCTAACTTTGAGAAATTGTATAGCGTACTGATGAACGATATGATGATAAAGGAGATACGTCCATGGCCAAGAACCGAACCAAATTCGTCTGCTCGAACTGCGGGGCAGAGACTGTGAGATGGATGGGGCGATGCCCGCAGTGCGGCTCATGGAATACACTCGAGGAGACGGTGGAGGAAGTCCTCCCCAAGCAGCTGCGGACGACGCATGAGGTGGTCAGCGGCAAGCGTCCGCAGAAACTCTCGGAAGTGAATCTGGAAAACCATGAACGCATGCAGCTTTCGATGCCCGAGGTCGATCGTCCGCTCGGAGGCGGCGTCGTACCCGGCTCCGTCATCCTTTGGGGCGGAGAGCCGGGGATCGGCAAGTCGACACTGATCCTTCAGGTCTGCCACGCCATGGCAAAGGCGGGACGGAGCGTCCTTTATGCAAGCGGGGAAGAGTCCGAAGCGCAGATCAAGATGCGCGCCGAAAGACTCGGCGCTGCTGATGACGATCTCTTCGTCTATTCCGGCGGCAATCTGGATGCCATCGTCTCTGAGGCTGAGAAAGAAAAGCCATCCATGCTGGTCATCGACTCCATTCAGACGATGTATCTTTCTGCCAATGAATCCCCGATGGGAAGTCCTGCGCAGATCCGCGACTGCACCGCCGTACTCGTGCGCCTCGCGAAAAGTGAGAATATCGCTGTCATGATCATCGGTCACGTGACGAAGGAAGGAAATCTCGCGGGGCCGCGCATCTTGGAGCACATGGTCGACGTGGTCTTCTACTTGGAAGGCGACCGCAGCTATCAGTTCCGTGTGCTGAGGACGGTGAAAAACCGTTTCGGCTCCACCGCCGAGTCCGGGCTCTTCGTCATGGAAGGGCAGGGGCTCAAAGGCATCGAAGACCCGTCGAAGTACCTGCTCCGTGACCGCATAAGTCAGACACCCGGTTCCACCGTCGTCGCCTGCATGGAGGGACTGCGTCCTGTCCTTGTAGAGATCCAAGCACTCACCGTCCACTCGGTCCTTGCCATCCCGCGCCGCATCGCGGCGGGCTATGACTACAACCGCATGATCATCCTTCTCGCCGTCTTGGAACGCCGCGGACGCATCCCTTTCTCGACCGAAGATGTATATCTCAATGTGGCGGGCGGTTTCCGTGTGAAGGAAACTGCCGCCGACCTGGCTGTCGCGCTCTCACTGATCTCTGTCAGAGGCGACGTCGCTGTCCCGCAGAACCTCATGGCACTCGGAGAGATCGGTCTCACCGGAGAGATCATGCCCGTTTCCCGTGTCACTCTTCGTCTCAAAGAAGCACTCAAGATGAAATTTACCCACTTCATCCTGTCGGAACGCAATAAAAAAGAAGTCCTGGCCTATTATGAAGCGCATCATCTGGACGAGGTCAGAGAACATACCGTCTTCGTCAGAAATCTGAAAGACTTGATGGAAGCCGTGAAGTAGGGGGAGTCCACGGGGCGTGCTGCTCCTTGATGTGGGGATGAAAGCTCTGTTTGAATGAGGGATGAGGAATGAAGGCGGCGGCTTTGTCGCAAGTATATATGAGGCGATGCCCGAAGGTGGTATTTAATCAGTGTTTCCCTAATCCCTAATCCCTAATCCCTAATCCCTAGCTACTCATCCCTGTTTTCAAATTTCAGGGGTTGGTGCGGTGTTTCTATAGGATGAAGCGCTGCACCAACCCCTTTGAACCTTCTGAACGTATGGAACCCGCTGAACCTGCCAACCGCAAACTGTCAATCATCCACAAAATTTTTCATTTCCGGTATAAATGAGAGCGAAAGTTTGCTATAATAAGATGATACTTAAAATGTAAAAATGGACTTACTATCTGAAAAAGTTGTTTTCTACAAAAACATAGTGTAATCAAAGAGGATTCAAGATGCCGGAAAAAGTATTACGATTGATATTCATCCTGCTCTTTACCGTTCTTGGCGTCGTGCTTTCCAGACAGGGCGAGTCAGTGCTGACGGCACTGCTCCCGAGCTCTGTCCTGACGGAGACCATTCTGGGGATCACCTTCATGTCTCTGGCCACGATGCTTCTGGGTGGTATTTTAGGAGCTGTCGTGGGCTGCGCTGTATCGCCCTACCTGATTTCCCGCCTTTTCGCATTGACATCGCGAATGGAGAAGTCGCTGTCTGCCATGAGTACGCAGGATCTCATCGCGGGGACGCTCGGGCTCTTTCTGGGGCTCATCATTGCAAATCTGGTCGGACTTGCGTTCAGTTCGGTGCCGTTCATCGGGCCGTATGTCTCTGTCGTGCTGTCCATCGTGCTCGGGTACCTGGGGATGCACCTCGCGGTCAGCAAGAAGGCTGAAATGACCGGCTGGTTTAAGCTGCATGCGGAAGAAAAGAGCGAGAAAAAGAAATCAAAGGAAAAACAGCGCATCGGTAAGCTGCTGGATACGAATATCATCATCGATGGACGTGTGGCAGATATTTTCCAGACTGGATTTTTGGAAGGTCCTATCGTGGTGCCTGTCTTTGTGCTGGAAGAATTGCAGAAGATCGCAGACAGCTCGGACGTACTGAAGAGGAATCGCGGCCGCCGCGGACTGGATATCCTGAATCATATGCGCAAGAAGAACCGCGATGACATCAAGATCATCACCGATGATTTCGAGGAGATCAGTGAGGTGGACTCCAAGCTCATTAAGCTCGCCCGTGAAAAGGGCTACAAGATCATCACCAATGACTACAATCTGAATAAAGTGGCGGAGCTGCAGGGCGTCGCTGTCCTTAATGTGAATGACCTCGCCATCGCTGTGAAGCCGGCCGTCATTCCCGGCGAGCAGATCTTCGTCCAGCTCGTGAAGAATGGCAAGGAAGAAGGCCAGGGAGTCGCCTACCTTGATGACGGCACGATGATCGTTGTCGAAGACGGCAGCAAAAGCATCGGTAAGGAAGTCGCCGTCATCATTACATCGGTCCTCCAGACCTCGGCCGGGAAGATGATCTTTGCGAAGCTTGAAGAATAGGGCTGGCAGCTAGGCTTTAGGAGCTTCGAGTGACTTGCGACTTCACTACGACTTTAGGGCATTGCCCCTATATATTTGCGGCGAAGCCGCCACCTGAACCCTGAACCCTGAACCCTGAACCTTTAAACCCTCAAACCCATTTAGGAGTACATGTATTTATGAACAGTCTCATACTGGTGGCTGCCGGTCAGGGCAGCCGCATGGGGGCTCCGGTGAATAAACTTCTCTTGAAGCATCGGGGCCATTCGCTGATTTCTTATACGCTAAGGCATGTCTTTCAGAGCCACTTTCTGGAAGAGCTTATCATCGTCGCAAGGGTCGAGGAACAGCCGATTTTTGCTGACATATTGAAAGGGATCGAGCACCATATCCCTGTCCGCTTCGCACCGGGCGGAGCGACGCGCACCCAGTCGGTGAAGAATGGACTTTCCTGTCTTGCGAAGGATTCGGAAAAAGTCCTCGTGCATGATGGGGCGCGTCCTTTCGTCGATGGGAAGACCATTGATGAGGCCTTTGCTGCCATCAGCGAGGCACATCCGGCCGTTGTGGTCGGTATCCCCTGCGTGGATACCATCAAGGAGGTCGATGGGGAATTGGTGCAGGGGACGCTGGATCGGAGCCGCCTTTTCCGCGCACAGACGCCGCAGGGGGCATTTTCGAAGCTGCTCAAAGCGTCGATGGAGGCTCTTTCCTCTGAAGAAGGGATCACGGATGACGCTTCGATCTTGGAAAAAGCGGGCGTGCCGGTCACGGTGCTGCCCGGCAAAGAACAGTTTTTCAAGGTAACGACACCGGGCGATTGGAGCCGGTTTACAAAAATGATCGAAAAAGAGGGCTTGCCCTTCCGTATCGGACAGGGGTATGATATACATCGATACGATGAAAGCCGTCCGCTCATGCTTGGCGGTGTAGAGATCGCAAAGACAGGCGGCCTTTTGGGCCACTCGGATGCGGATGTGCTGCTGCATGCCATCATGGATGCGCTCTTGGGTGCAGCAGGTCTTCCCGATATCGGCCACTATTTCCCCGATACCGATCCTCGCTATGAGGGAGCGGACAGCAAAAAGCTCATGCTCGAAGTGAAGCGCGTTCTTTCCGAAGAAGGCTGGCAGGCTGGAAATATCGACAGCACGGTCATCGCGGAGAAGCCGAAGCTTGCGCCGCATATAGCGGAAATGAAAGCATCGATCGCGCATCTTCTCGGGATTTCCGAGAATCAGGTGGGTGTGAAAGCCACCACGAATGAAAAATTGGGTGCGGTGGGCCGCAGGGAAGGTATGGCAGCTCTGGCATCCGTTATCATTTATAGAAAATAAGAAGGAGTTTTAACAGATGGAAAAGAAATTGAAAGTTCGTTTTGCCCCGAGCCCGACA
>JAIJLI010000217.1 GCA_022722495.1 Dialister sp.
ATCCGACATTTCACTCCGCTCAGGATGACGAAATGCGCCGCGAAGCATAAATAATGGCGATGCCATGAGCTGGCATGCCAGTCACTAGTCACTTGCGACGCCTAATCCCTAGCCACTAATCCCTAGCTACTCATCCCTGCTTTCAACCTTTTTGGGGGTATCCCTTTCCCGTATCGTCATCCCGAGCGCAGCCGAGGGATCGCGGTCAGTATCACTTAAACACCGCAGTGAAACGACGCCTTGGTGCTACGTATTTCTGCTTTCAAACATTCTTCGTTTAGCGGGCTGCAAGAAAGATTTCTCGCTTCGCTCGAAATGACGATACGTAAGTCTTCTAGTCTCCTAGTCACCCGTCACTCATTTTTTAAGGAAACACTGATTAAATCGTTATTCGATTTTACTCTTGTGTTTTCATGCAGCGCAAGGAATAATCCGACGCGAATAGCGAGCTATTTAAGGAGGGTTATGACGAAGCGTTGTATGAAAATACATGTGAAATCGAATTCTGCGATTTAATCAGCGTTTCCTTAGTACCACTCATTGATCCAGTTCTTCTGCTTCGGCAGCATGGCATCTCCAAGGCACTGGATCTGATCTCTGTCTGCGCCGTCAAGCCAGCGGATGCGGTTCAGTGCAAGAAGCTCGGAGAGATCCGCCGCGCCGAAGAACCATTCGGCGAGTGCGGAGGCGGAGAGGGTGAAGGAAGGCTCAGGGATGTGTTCTCCCAAGGGCAGGCCGGAGATGTCCTCAATGTGGCACTTGAGAGAGTAGAAAACATCCTCCTTCAGCGCACGGATGCGTCCATCCTCTGCGCGGAGGACGTAGATGCCGCTATTCTCCGGAAGAAAAGCGTCTGTCAGCTGGAAGGCCAATTCACCGCTAAGGCGCCTGTCGCAGGAAAGACCGTCGAACGCCGCCACCGGGTCGACGATGCGTCCGAGCATGAAGGGGAAGGTGCGGTTCTCGATGTAGCAGTGCTCCGCACCATCCGGCCATGTACGATAGGAGGTGTCATCGAGCGGTTCGTACCAAAGACATTCCCTGACCGAGCCCTGATGGCCGGCAAGGAAGGCATACAGACCGCGCCGCCCCGCTTCCGAAGAGAAGGCCATCTCGGAAACGGCGAGCTTCCGGTCAGAGATGGTGTAGAAGAGATAGCCGCAGGGCCCGGCTCCGTCATAGACCAGTGCGCCATAGCCCTCGAGCAGGGCGGCCTCGATGTGCCGCCGCCAAGAGGCCTCGTCGCGGAGCGCATAGCCATTTCTGTTTCCGGTATAGGCATCATACACGGCGGCAAGCTCCTGCCATTCATCCGCAGAGGAGATCGACTTCGCACGCGCTGCCCGTTTCCCCAAGAGGGCCAGCTTCTCCGGCGCCGCCGAGCGCGCCCACTGATGGCAATAGAAGCCGAAGCCGAGCGGCAGGTAGAAGGATGCCGCTGACGGCATGAGGATCTGGAAGGCTCTCCCTTCCCGCTGCGCTGCATGGAAGCTGCCGCGCAGGAGCTCCTTGGCGAGCCCCCGTCCGCGCGCCGCCGGATGTGTCGCGACGCCGACGATGTAGTCCGTCTGATAGGAATGGCCCCGGACGGAAATCTCATAGGGACGCAGGTGCAGGTCACAGGCGATGCTGCCGCCCTCTTCCCCCACGAGGACCTCCTCCATATGAACCAGCCGCTGAAAGTACCAGATGAAGAACGGATCGGTCGCCGGCTCGAAGCAGTAGCTCCAGAGTGATCTCACGGCGCGCTCATCCGCCGGAGAGGCTTTTCGAATTTTCATTTTGTCTACCTCATGAGGAAAATAAAAGAGTAAAAGGTAAAGAGTGCAACGGGTTCAAGGGGGAGGGCAGCGGCTACGCCGCAGTATAAAACAGGCGATGCCCGAAAGACTTATGAGCTGACGCTATCCTCGTATCGTCAGCCTTCCCCTCTAGGGAAAGGTGCCCCGAAGGGGCGGATAGGGGGCTTTGGCATGAAAGCTCTTTGACCGAAAGTTCCCCTGTCACCAGTCACTGTTTCAACACCACATCATATTTCTCTGTCAGATGATCGGGATGATAGCCCATCTTGGCTTCGCGAAGGCCCGGGAGACCGAGGTCCTCTTCGCGGTTCACGAATTCAGTCTCCGCAAATTCATGAATGAGGAAATCACGGTTGATCGCCTGATAGAGACCGCGAATCTCCGGATTTGCTTTTTCGAAAATGATATGCGCCATTTTTTCATTGATGAGATCGCCATTCGTGAAGGCCTCGACCTTGCCGTAGATGCGAATGACCGCACCTTTCACGCCGAGCGCATCCCAGTTGTCAAAGCAGCGCTCCATCGCCTGCTCTTCTTCCTCGATGTCTCCGTGACGGAGGAACCAGTCGTGGATCCCCGCCTTTGCATCCTCCAGATTCTCCTTTGTGATAGCCTCGTACTGATAGTCTGCGTACTGGCGAAGGAATCCGTTCAGATGGTTCTTCTTCATGCGGAGCTTCTTGCCCGGCAAACGGATCATATCCTCCGTCCTGTAGATGTACTCTTCTTTGTCCCGATCTTCGATGAAATCATATTTGCCCGGCACGAGACGTTCGATCTGCTCTGTCACCCAGGAAGAGGCGGACTTTAAGCGGAAAGGTAGTCCCAGCTTGTCGTACTCCTCATGGATGAGGGCAAGCCCGTGTACGAAATTTTCTTCCTCCTTGGCAAACGGCGGCATGAAGAAGGTATCCTTCCCCTTCCCTGCGCGGACGAAAAGTATGCCGTCCTGCTCTGCCCAGGACGTCTGATATGCATCCTGCCACAGGAAAAGTGTATTGAAGGTGCAGTCGATCTGCTCGTAATGATGCACGGCAAAGTAGCTGTCGATCCGTGCTTTGTCTTCTATACGAAAGGGTTTGAATTCCATGGTAATGTCTATGCTCCTTGTGAGGCGATCTGTGACCGGTCGCCGGTCATGGTTCTCTTATATTCAAAAAATTAAATAATCTGTTTCTATTTTACCACAGCCTGCAAGGGGACAAGAAAGAAAGGATCTGCGAGTGCATTCCGTTCCCCATTTCCAACCCTTCGTCCTTATGCTATAATATAATCAATATGATACAGTACGGGTATCAGCGTCTGATTTCCGCACAAGTAGAAGTTTCTGCAAGCGATTGTCAGAAACTTTTCTTTCCCTGTAAGGCGGACCGAGGTACCGGCCGCTTATCCAAGGATGATGTGATGACGCAGAAGAGATCCCCTGCCCGGGACGCTTCTCTTCGCCGATCAAGGATCACCCACAGGGGAAAGCTGTATTTCAAGAAAAGGAGGATACCATGGCAGGGATAGATCAATTTCGCGGAGCGCTTCTCGGAGGAGCCTGCGGTGATGCGTTAGGTTATCCGCTGCAAAGTTTTTCCGTCAGTCGTATCCAGCGCCGCTTCGGGCCCTTCGGGCTGCGCACGCTGGTGCGGGACGCGAAGAATGGAAAACTAGCGCCTGTGTCAGACAACACCCAGATGGTACTGGCAACGATCGATGGGATCTTATGGGCAGATGCCAAGAAGCTGGAGATCTTGGAAGGGGTGTACCGCGGATACATGCGCTGGTTTTACAGCCAGACGGGCGAAGAACCGCGCCGCGGACAGAAGACATGGATGCGCCGCCAGCCGCATGAAAGAGAATTCTGCCTCGTCCGAGAAAAATTCATGCACGCCCGCCGCAATCCGGAGGAAGGGCTGCTCTCCGCCTTCTCAAAAGACGGCCGCGGCTCGACGAAGCTCAAGGTGAATGACAGCAAGGGCAGCGCCGCTCTCATGAGAGCCGTCCCTGTGGGTCTCCTTTTTGCCGGTGATGAGAAGCTCGCTTTCGACACTGCGGTGAAGCTCGCTGCGCTCTCTCATTCCAATCCGACAGCCTACTACAGCGCCGGCGCTCTGGCCGCGCTCATTTCCTGTCTCACCTATGGCCTGACGCTGCCGAAGTCTCTGGAGCGTGTGACCGTCCTCCTCTCGAAGCAGCACAAGACGACAGGCATCATCGGTCTCCTCACCGCCGCGGTCGAGCAGGCGAATGCCCGCCCCGCCGGAAAGAGCGGCACATGGGACCACATCGACAGCATCGCCTCCCTGGGAAGCGGCGCAAATGCCGATGAAGCCCTCGCCATCGCCATCTACTCCGTCCTCGCGCTCGATGATCCGCTCGATGCACTCATCACCGCTGCCAATCATGGCGGCAAGAGCAATACCACGGCCGCCGTGACAGGAGCCATCGAAGGCGCCCGCTTCGGCACCGCCTTCATGCCTGACTATTGGGCCGATATCCTGGAGGGACAGAATGTCATCTCCTTCATGTCCGACAAGCTCTTCTATGTTTATCAGAAATATAATCCATAAAAAGGGGCTGTGAAGAAATGAATCCCCATTTCTTCACAGCCTCTTTTTACTTTGCTTTCATTTGGTTCAGGGTTCAAGGCTC
>JAIJLI010000218.1 GCA_022722495.1 Dialister sp.
GCGTGACGGCGAGGCGGAGGCGTGTCTTCAGCCGCCGGAAATACTGCGTGAAGTCCACACGGCGAAGGCAAGAGATCGTCGCTTTCAGCGTCTCCATCTCCTGCTCCATCGACACCTCCTCGGGGGCGAGGATCTCTTCCTTCTCTTCATGGAGAGAGTCATAGAGCGAGAGGAAGGCCGCACGCAGCTTCAGGAGGGAGATCCGCCCCTGATACAGCCCGCCCTTCACAGCCTCGGGTTCTTTCTTCCAGTACGGCCTTTCGGCATCGATGAGCGCCTCGATGCGTCCCTTGATCTCCTTCATCCGCTTGAATTCTTCGAGTGACCTCGCGAGTTCGGCTCTCGGGTCTTCCGTCTCATCGTCTGCCTCCTGTCGACGCTTCGGGAGCAGCATCCGCGACTTGATGAAGATGAGCGTCGAAGCCATAGCGAAGAAGCTGCTTGCCAGCTCCAGATCGAACGCCTGCGCTCTCCTGAGGTAAGCGAGATACTGCTCGGTGATCTCATGGATCGGTATGTCGTGAATATCGATCCGATTCTTCGTCACAAGGTGCAGCAAAAGATCCAGCGGCCCTTCGAAGACAGGGAGATTCACCTGATATTCTTTTTCGATCGCTCCCGCCTCCTTGCGCGCACCACCCCATCATGAATGTACTCTATTATATTATCATAAATCGAATCATTTGTTGATAGGATTATAGAAGTGAGCAGGGGCTGCCCGCCGGTCACGGAAAATGGCAAGCATCGTTTTCTCCTGCATCGTCATTAAGGACAAATTCCCCGATGAGCTCCCCCAAAACTATGTTACAATACAGACAAAGGAGCTGAATTCAATGACCGAACATTCCCATCTTCCCCCCTTCACCCAGACACTTCTGGATTTTGCCAAAGAAAGTCGCTGCGACTTCGATACCCCCGGGCATCACAGCGGCGCCTTCTTCTCTGCATTGCCCGAAGGCGCTGCCTTCGTCCGTGAACTCGGTGAAGGCGCTTTTGCAGCCGACATCTCGGATTCTTCTTCCGTCATTGGGGATCCGTCCTCTCACGAAGGCGTCTCCGGAGAGGCAGAAGCCCTCGCCGCGAGCGTGTATGGGAGCGATCGCTGTTTCTTCGTTTTGGGCGGCACCTCCGCCTCGAACCGCATCGCGATCAGCGCGCTCGTCTCAGAGGGCGACCTCATTCTTTTCGACAGGAATAACCACAAGTCTGCCTCGCAGGCCGCACTCGCCGCCGCAGGCGGACTTCCTGTCTATCTCGCCTCCGAGCGAAATGAAAGCGGCATCATCGGCGGACTGACGGAAGAAACGCTTGACCCCGTCCGCCTCCGCAAGAAAGCGGCCATGCTCTTGCCCGCCGCGGGGAAAAAGCAGCGTCCCTACCGCCTTGCCTGCCTCCAGCTCTCCACCTATGACGGCCTCTTTCTGAATGCCAGAGAGCTTCTTCGCCGCATCGGCTCACTCTGCGACTACATCCTCTTCGACGGCGCATGGGCCGGCTACGAAAATTTCCTCCCGCTCCTTCAGGATTCTGCCATCCTCACCTTCCACCTGACGAAAGACGATCCCGGCATCCTTGTGACGCAGTCCGTCCACAAGCAGCTTGCCGGATTCTCCATGACGAGCCAGCTTCACAAGAAGGACAGCCACCTGCGGGGGATGACACGCTATCTCGAGGATGACGTCCTGCAAGCTGCCTTTCTCATGCATATATCGACCTCCCCTTACTATCCGCTCCTTGCCGGACTGGAAATGAATGCGTACCTGCACCAGAAGAAAGGAAAGGAGCTCTGGCAAGAAGCCGCGATCACGGCGACAGAGCTGAAGAGATCCATCCTCAAGCGTTGCCGCTTCCTTCGACCTTTCACCGCTCCCACGGTGCGCGCCGCTTCCTGGGACGCCCACCCGACAGAAGAGATCCTCTCAGATCCCGCCTTCTTTGCGATTTCCCCCAAAGACACCTGGCACGGCTTCTCCCATATCGCAGAAAACCTCTACCTCACCGATCCCTGCAAGGTACTCCTTGTGACAGACCCGCTCCCCGCGCCGCTTCTTTCCCATTTTCTCGAAAGCCGCCATGTAACGGTGGAGAAATCTGATTTCCACACCCTCCTCTTCCTCATCGAGCCGGGTGATACGAAGGAAAAACAGGAACACCTCCTCTCCCTTCTTCAGGAATGCGAAGCGGCCTATGAGGCTAATACACCGATGTCCGTCTTTGCGCCGCACCTCACCTGCCGGAAAGGAGAAGGACTGAAAGACTTCTCCCTGCGCTATCAGGATTTCCTTTGCCGGGAAGAAGCCGCCCGCCTTACGCAGGCGCTCTTCGATGAAGATCATTTCCCCAAAGCCATGCTCACCGGAAAGAAAGCCCATCAGGCATTCCTCAAAGGAGCGCGCGAGCGCGTCCCGCTTCCGAAAGCCAAAGGACGCGTATCTCTGGAAATGATCCTCCCCTATCCCCCCGGTATCACCGTCTTAGAGCCCGGCGAGGTCTGGACTGACGAGGCACTTTCCTATTTCCTCTTCCTGCAGAAATACAAGAGCGCCTTCCCAGACTTTTCCCCCGAAATACTCGGTGTGCATGAAAACGGAAATGATGCGTATGTATGGGTGCTTAAAAACCAGAAAGAGGGGAGCTAAGGAAGCACTGATTAAATACCCCTTTCAGGCATCGCCCACATTTATGTTTGCAACGAAGCTGTCCCCTTCCCTGTTGAACCTGCTGCCCCCCTTGAATCGAAAAAGGCTGCGCCTTCCGGCGCAGCCTTTGCTTTAGTCCTTAAACGGATCTTCCTCCGCATTGCGATTATTCAAAATTTCATCGAGCGTCTTCATCGGACACATGGAGCCGCACATCGTACAAGTCTGTTCATCTTCCGGGATGCTGCTCTCTCTGTAGCGACGCGCCTTGCCCGGGTCGATGGCGAGCGGGATCATGCGATGGAAGTCCACCTTGCGGCGTGCCCAACTCATTTCTTCATCCCATTTTTCCGCGCCCTTCACGCCCTTGGCGAGATCCGCGGCATGGCAGGCGATCTTCGAAGCCACGATCCCCTCGTGCACATCATCCAGATCCGGCAGACGCAGATGCTCCGCCGGAGTGACGTAGCAGAGGAAGTCTGCCCCGCATGCTGCCGACAGCGTCCCCCCGATCGCCGCGGTGATGTGATCATAGCCCGGTGCCACATCGGTGACGATCGGTCCCAAGACATAGAGAGGCGCCTGGTGGGTGAGCTTCTTTGCGATCTCCACATTCATGCGGATATCCGAGATCGGCATATGCCCCGGGCCTTCCACCATGACCTGTACCCCCGCCTTGCGCGCACGCACGACCAGCTCACCCAGATTGATCAGCTCCGAGATCTGCACGGCATCGGTCGAGTCATGCCCGCAGCCGCTACGGCATCCATCACCCAAAGACAGTGTGACATCATACTTCTTCAAAAGCAGCAGCAGACGGTCAAACTGTTCGTAGAATGGATTCTCCTTCCCGTGCATGTACATCCACGCAAAGAGCACCGAGCCGCCGCGGGAAACGAGATTTGTGATGCGCTTATTTCTCATGATGTGCTTCGCCGTCTCGCGGTTCAGCCCCGCATGGATCGTCATGAAGTCCACGCCATCCTTCGCGTGACGCTCCACGACAGAAAAGAGATCATCTGCCGTCATATCCTTAAGTCCCTTGTGAAGGACGCCCTTGACATCATACATCGGCACCGTGCCGATGGACGCCGGACTGTTTTTCACCAGCCATTCGCGGAACGGCGCCGTCTCCCCATAGCAGGACAGATCCATGATGGCCTCCGCCCCCATCTCCCAGGCGAGCTTCGCCTTCGCCTGCTCCGTGTCATAGTTACATACATCAGAAGAGATCCCCAGATTTACATTCATCTTCGTCCGAAGCCCCTTGCCGATCGCATACGGATGGAGCGATGTATGGTAAATATTCGCCGGAAGGACGATCGTCCCCTCCGCGATGCCGGAACGAATGAATTCTGCGCTCACGCCCTCTTCACGTGCGGCGATTTCCATTTCCTTCGTGATGATACCTTCTCTTGCTGCTTCAAGCTGCGTCATAGTCAACCTCCAATAAAAAAATCCGCCTCCGGCGGATACTCTGTCAAAATAGAGCCCGCTTCCTTACGCCGGTATGATCCGATTCAAGTTCAAAGGGTCAGCGCTTCGCGCCTCTCAGCCCCTTAGGGCGCCCCCAGCTGGTTTCTATCTCTATTATACAGGATGTGTCAAAGTGATATGATTTCCCAACGCCTGAAGTCCTTATACAGAAGAGATCCCATCCACGCATCGCGAGCCTTTTTCACGCATGCAAAAAGGCGATGTGAAATAACGATCATCTCATTTTCGCGTTCCATCTGCCGCGGGGGACTTGCAGCTCTCATAGGAGTGACCGGGAAACCTTATTCCAGCTGTCTTTCAT
>JAIJLI010000219.1 GCA_022722495.1 Dialister sp.
CTGGTCTTTCAGTCTTTTAGTTTCCTAGCCGCTCACTCCAATTCTCCCAGTCGAGGCATCGCAGGGATCGCGCCGGCTCTGGTCGTCGAAAGGCTGGCCGCACGGTTTGCAAAGGTAAGGATGTCTTCCAAGCGCTCCTGCGAAAGACGGCTGAGATCTTCACAGCAAAGCTTGGAAAGAGCCGCACCGAAGAACGTGTCTCCCGCCCCATTCGTATCGACGACTTTCGCAGGGAAGCCACGGACGCGGCCGGTCAAATGCCCGAGCCGGTAGAAGCAGCCTGCCTCTCCGAGCGTCACAAAGATGAGGGAAATGCCCTTCTCCATCAGGCGCCGGCTCCCTTCCTCCCAGTCCTCCGAGCCAGAAAGGAGCGGAAGCTCTTCTTCGGACACCTTGAGAATATCCACGAGCGGCAGCGGCTGGCGCATCACGATGATCGCCTCCCGCGGATCATCCCAGAGACGGGCGCGGTAGTTCGGATCATAGGTGATGACCGCGCCATAGGATCTTGCGCGGCGGATGGCAGAGAGCACACTGCCGCGGGCCGGCTCCGCCGTCAGAGACACCGAGCCGAAATGCACCATGTGCGCCTGTTTCAAGAGAAAATCCTGGATCTCCTCCTCCATAAGCATGGTATCCGCATGGGATCTCCGATAAAACGTGAAGCTCCGTTCCCCGTTTGCATCGACAGAGACGACGGCAAGGCTCGTCGGGTGCATAGCATCGACGGCAAGCGCAGACACGTCGACGCCATCCTTTTTGAGAACGTCCGTCAAGTAACGCCCGAAGGCATCATCCCCGACCTTGCCGATGAAGGCCGTCCTCGCCCCGAGCCGGGCTGCCGCGACAGACAGATTGGCCGGCGCGCCGCCCGGATTTGCCGCATAGAGCGGCACGCCCTTTGCATTCACCCCGGTCTGCGTAAGGTCGATCAGTATTTCTCCGATGGATAAGATGTCCATGATACGTTCCTTTCGAGAAAATGGTTGGCAGGGATTAGTAGCTAGTAGCTAGTGACTGGTGACTGGTGACTAAATGCCACTTTCGGGCATCGCCATTTTTTATAGTCCGCGGCGCTTCTATATTCTTATGCACCGCACCACCATTTCGCATTTCTCATTTCTAATTTCTCATTCGATCAGAGCTTTCACTCACCATCAATGGGCAGTACGCCCGTGGGCTAACCATTGTACCTATTCCAAACAAAAAAATCCGAACCCCTCTTCCAGAAAGGTTCGGATCATTTGGTGCCGGAGGCGGGACTTGAACCCGCACGATGTCGCCATCGCCAGATTTTGAGTCTGGTGCGTCTGCCATTCCGCCACTCCGGCATATCGATAGTATGTATTGTAGCATACCTATCGACATGCCGTCAATGACAAGTAAGCAGTCAGGGGATTTCTGATCCGGCCATCGTCAGCTCGCAGTGCTGCATTTTCATACGACCGGAGAGAAGCCCCCTGAAATGGCAAGTATGAGGATCCCCATGCCATGCTCACGCCTGACCCCTGACTATGGCAAAAGGAGAGCGCACTCTGCCGCACACGTCCCGGGTTATTTTTCGATCCCTTTGAAGGTGTAGTCCTTATCTTCGACCGCTTTCCGGATGTCTGCGTCGGGGATTTCTTTGGAAAGTGTCAGGATCGCCGTGCCCTTCTCGTGAGAGACTTCTGCCTTTTCCACGCCGTCCAGTGCTTCCAGTGCTGCCTTCACCGCCTTTTCGCAGTGACCGCACATCATGCCTTCGATTTTGACTGTTTCTTTCATTTCGTTTTCCTCCTTTGGAAATTGAATCGATCTATATGTATAGTCTGCTGCTTCCAGAACCTTCCTGAGGTCGGCTTCCTGTGGCAGCAGAGTGTAGCTGATGGTCGCCTCCCCTGTCTTGGCATCGGCTTTCAGACAGGTAACGGAAGGGAGCGTCTCCAATGCTTTCTTCACATGCGCTTCGCAGTTCTCACACATCATGCCCTCGACATGGATGATGGCGCAGCCGGAGCTTTCCTCCTTCACGGGAGTGACTTCTTTTTCCTTGACGCCCACGCGATGCCTGAGAGGCTTGTCATGAGATGCATCATGGATGTTCACACGGCCGAGACGGAGCGCATTCAGGCACACGCTGAGACTGGAAAGTGACATCGCTGCCGCCGCCCACATGGGCTCTAAGGAGATCCCCGGATACAGCCCCGCTGCCATGGGGATCAAAAGCGCATTGTAGGCGAAAGCCCAGAAGAGATTCTCGTGGATATTTCGCAGTGTCTTTCTTGAAAGGCGAATGGCTGCCGTCGCGTCCAACAGGCGCGAATTCATGAGTACCACATCGGCGGAGTCGATCGCGACGTCAGTCCCGTGTCCGATCGCCATACCGACGTCGGCACGTGTGAGAGCAGGTGCGTCATTGATGCCGTCGCCGATCATGAGGACATGCCCGCGCTCTGCCAGCTTCCTGACAGCCGCTTCCTTCCCTTCCGGGAGTACCCCCGATAGGATGGTATCGACGCCGGCTGCCTCTCCGATGGCACGAGCCGTCTTTTCATTGTCCCCCGTCAGCATGACGACCTCGATGCCCATCGCGTGCAGCTCCTGCACGGCCTTGGCCGAATCCTTCCGGAGAACATCTGCGACAGCGATGAGGCCGAGAAGCATACCGTCCTTCATAAAAAGAAGCGGTGTCTTCCCTTCTTCGGAGAGTACGTCCGCACAGGCGCGAAGAGAAGTAGTATCAGTCAGAGACGTGATGTAGGCAAGGGAACCTCCAAAGAGCGTTTTCCCCTGCTGCTTGCCTGTGAGCCCCTTTCCCGGAAGGATGAGAAGATCCGTGATCTCTTCTGCTTTGATCCCTCTCTCTTCCGCAAGATCGGCGATGGCGCGTGCGAGCGGATGCTCCGATCTCCGTTCCAGCGCATACGCTGCCTGAAGAAGCTCCTCCTCCGAAACACCGTCCTTGGGTACGATGTCTGTCACGCGAGGTGCGCCCTCAGTGAGCGTCCCTGTCTTATCGAGCGCCGCGATCTCTATACGACCCGTCATTTCCATCGCTTCACTCGTCTTGAAAAGGATGCCATTCTTCGCGCCCAGACCATTTCCTACCATGATCGCGACCGGCGTAGCAAGCCCCAGCGCACAGGGGCAGGAGATCACGAGGACGGTGATGGCATAGGTCAGGGCCTCCTGCACGCTGCTTCCCCATGCCAGATGCACCGCGAAGACGAGGGCAGCGATGCCAATGACCGCAGGCACAAAGACGGCGGAGACCTTGTCTGCCATACGGGCGATCGGTGCTTTCGTCGCAGCCGCCTCACTCACCATGCGGATGATCTGCGCAAAGGACGTATCCTCACCCACGCGCGTCGCTTTCGCCTGGATGTATCCATTCGTATTGATCGAGGCCGCACGCACGGCATCGCCGATCCCCTTGTCGACCGGCACCGACTCGCCCGTCAGCGCCGCCTCATCGAGCGCTGCCGTCCCCAACAGGATCTCTCCATCGACAGGGACCGCTTCGCCCGGCTTCACCAGAAAGATGTCCCCTACTCTGACCTCGCTCACAGGGAGACGAATCTCCTCTCCGTTTCGGAGGAGCAGCGCCTCCTTCGGCGCCATCCTCATGAGCGACTTCAGCGCATCCGTTGTGCGCCCCTTCGACAGAGCTTCGAGGAGCTTGCCCACAGTGATGAGTGCGGGGATCATCGCAGCAGACTCAAAATAGAGCTGATCATGGTAGAGCGGCATGATATTCATGTTCGACACATCATTGGTGATGAGCCATGTCATTCGGTAGAAGATGTAGAGTGACCAGAGGAAGGAGATCCCCGATCCCATCGCGACCAGCACATCCATATTCGGCGCGCCCTGCGAGAGCGAGCGGATACCGGAAATGAAAAAGTCACGATTGATCACCAACACAAAGAGCGCGAGCAGCATCTGCGAAAGCGCCAGTCCCAGATGGTTGTGATCCAGAAATGCCGGCACCGGCCAGGAAAGCATATTATGCCCCATCGTGATGTACATGAGAAGCACCAGAAAAAGGACGGACCAGATGAGGCGCTTCATCAGCCGCGGCGTCTCGCGATCCTTCAGTGCCTCCTCTTCGGCAGAGATCAGCGGACTGCCTTCCGCCCTCGTATCTTCCATGGGCGAAGCTCCATAGCCTGCCTTCTCCACCGCACGCACCACGTCGTCCGCTCCGGCCGTCCCCTCGACGATCATTGAATTCGTCAAAAGAGCCACGGAGACCTTGGAAACGCCGGGCACTTTTTTCACCGCCCGCTCCACATGACCCTGACACGCCGCACACGTCATGCCGGTCACCAGATACTGTTTTTTATTTGTTTCGTGATCCACGATTCACCTCCAAGCTGCCACACCCTGTCAGCGCCACGATCCTGGAAAGCGGTCAGCACATGGGTCGGCAGATCCTATGG
>JAIJLI010000220.1 GCA_022722495.1 Dialister sp.
GCTTCTCGCAGCGCGTTCACTGCCATCTGGGCGATGCGGCAGAGCTTTTGGAAACGCTGGAAGGACCCTATGATTTCCTGTACCTGGATGGCCCGAAGGGCCAGTACCTCCGGCAGCTGAAGGCCATCGAGCAAAAGCTATCGCCGCATGCCGTGATAGCGGCGGATAATGTGCTTTTCCGCGGCATGGTAGAAAGTGATGCACCTGTGCCGCATCGGTATCGGACGCTGGTTGTGCGCCTGAGAGAATATATAGCGTATGTGAGGACGCACTACGCTACGGTCATTTATAAGGATGGAGATGGACTGGCAGTCAGTGAGGAGTTAGAAGTGAGGAGTGAGGAGTGGCGGTGCGGCGCATCAAATTTATAAAGCGCCGCGAAGTTTATATAATGAGGTTGCATGATGGATACCAATCAAACAGTAGCAAAGAAAAGCAAGCAGTTTGCGATTCATGTCATGAAATTGGTGGAGCATTTGCGGATGAATAAGCATCCCTTCTTTATTCAGGATCAGGTGGGACGTTCAGGGACGAGCATCGGGGCGAATGTAGCAGAAGCGGAGCATGCGATTAGCAAAAAAGAATTTTTGCAGAGAATGTATATTGCTTATAAAGAGTGCAATGAAACGCTATATTGGTTGGAATTGATTTTTGAGAGCGACTACATTTCCGGTATGGCGTATCATCAACTACGGATGGAGTGCGAAGAATTGGAAAAGATGCTGTCAGCGATTACGAAGACAACGGCAGAAAATTTAAGAAGAGGCGGCGCTATATAATTATGATGCGCCGCACATCCACTCCTCACTCCTCATTCCTAACTCCTAACTCTTAACTTTTGAGAATGATGGCGTGAAAAACAGTGTGGAATGTGTCAGATGAAAGGGATACGAATGAAAAAAATAGAACTTCTCGCACCGGCGGGGACGATGGAAAAAATGAAAATGGCTCTTCTCTACGGAGCGGACGCCGTCTATCTTGCAGGGAAGGTTTTCGGCCTTCGCGCATACGGCGGCAATTTCACGAAGGAAGAAATGAAAGAAGCCGTCCGATATGCGCACGGGATGGGGAAGAAGGTCTACGTGACCGTGAATATCATCCCGCGCAATGAAGATCTGGAGGGGCTGGACGACTACCTGCGGTATCTGGAGGAGATTCACGTGGATGCGGCGCTGATCTCCGATCTCGGGGTCTTTTCACTGGCCCGCGAGGTGGCGCCGACTCTTCCGATCCATGTATCTACGCAGGCGAGCGCAGCGAACTGGCGGACGGTCAAGGTCTGGAAGGAGATGGGGGCAGAGCGCGTGGTGCTTGCCCGTGAAGTATCCGTGAAGGAAATGGCGGACATTCGCAAAAAGGTGGATATCGAGCTGGAGGTCTTCGGACACGGCGCGATGTGTATTTCCTGGTCCGGTCGCTGCCTGCTTTCGAATTTCTTCACGCATGGCAAGCGCCAGTCGAACCGCGGCGAATGTATCCAGGCCTGCCGCTTCAAGTATTCGGTCATGGAAGAGTCCCGTCCCGGACAGTACTGGCCCATCGAGGAGGACGATCACGGGACATACATTTTCAACAGCAAAGACCTCTGCATGATCGATCACATCCCTGAGCTCATAGAGGGCGGCGCTTCTTCCCTCAAGATCGAGGGCCGCATGAAGAGCGTGTACTATGTGGCAGCGGTCGTCGCTGCTTATCGCAAGGCGATCGATACCTACTACGCAGAGCGCGGAGCTTACCGCGTGCGGGAGGAGTGGCGCGAGGAGCTGGAAAAAGTATCGCACCGTCCCTACACCACGGCGTTCGCTTTTCAGGAGGCGGATCATACCGCGCAGGAGTATGTCAAGTCACAGCCGGAGCAGCCGTATGATTTCGTCGGACTCATCCTGCCATCGGAAGAGGGGGCGACCCGGGTGCAGCAGAGAAATCATTTCAAGGTGGGCGAGACTTTGGAGTACCTGACGCCGAAAGGGGATGTCGGCCTCTTCACGGTCGGACCGCTCACCAATGGAGAGGGCGAGGCAGTCGACCGTGCGCCGCATCCGCTCGAAGTCCTCACCATGCAGACGGAGATGAAGCTCCCTGCCTATACCATTTTAAGGAGACGTGCGAAACATGGATGATACCAGAGTGTATATAGAGATCCCGCCGGAAGCGGTGAATTATATCAACCGCATCATCGAGGGCTACGAGTACCTTGGCATTTTGACGACGCTTGATCCGAAGCGCGCCACTTGCCAGATCAATTCGACCGCTGACACGAGAGACATCGTCATCGATGTCCTGACGCATCTTACGGATGTGGATGTGAAGATCTTAGGGAGCAGGGAAGAAGCCGTGAAAAAGTAAAATGAGTGACTGGTGACTAGGGATTAGGGATTGGGAGCCTCGAGTGACTAGTGGCTGGGAATTAAAAGCAAACGGTGATTGAAATAGCGCAATTAGCGAGCTGACCGTTCTGCAAGGAAGAGCGAGGGCTGCGCTCGAGATGACGATGGCGCGAAGCGCTATCAAAATTTTGCGGCGCTTCTATATTTTTATGCGCCGCACCACCATTTCTCATTTCTAATTTCTCATTCAAGCGATGCTTACAAACGGAATCAAAGGGCGAGCCATTCCACGGGCTCCCCCTGTTTCCCTTGACACTTTCCCAATAGGTGCTATACTTGACTGCTAAAGACGTATTGTCTTGACAATGAAGAGAGATGATCATCGTCTCTTCGCCGTTTCATGATGATCTCGATGATCCACTTTCACATAAAGGAGATACAAATAATGGCTGCCAATGGACTTATTACAGACTTATACCAGCTGACCATGGCGAATGCGCTCTTCAAGAAGGGCATGCATGAACGCCGCGTGGTCTTTGACCGTTTCTATCGCAAGAATCCTTTCAATGGCGGCTATACCGTGGTCGCAGGGCTCGCGCACCTGCAGGAATTTGCTGAAAATTTCCGTTTCGATGCCGATGACATCGCCTACCTCAAGAGCCTTGGGATCTTCTATCCGGAATTCTTGGATTACCTGGCCGATTTCCGCTTCACGGGAGACATCTATGCCATGCCGGAAGGCACGGTCGCATTTCCCGGCGAGCTCTTGCTCCGTTTCCATGGCACCACGACAGAGGCGATGCTGATGGAGACAGGGCTCTCCATGATCATGAACCATGAAAGCCTCATCGCGACGAAGACGCGCCGTGTGCGCACCGTTGCGGGCAAGGATGCGCTGATGGAATTTGGCCTGCGCCGCGCGCAGGGCCATTCTGCCGGACTGTGGGGCGCGAGAGCGGCTATGATCGGCGGATTTAACGGCACCTCGAATGTCGAAGCAGGCAAGCTCTTCGGCATCCCGGTCCTTGGCACGATGGCGCACAGCTGGATCATGAGCTTTGACACCGAGCTCGAAGCCTTTGAAGAATATGTGAAGCGGTATCACAACAATCTCATCCTGCTGGCCGATACCTACAATGTGCTGGAGATGGGCGTGCCGGATGCGATCCGGATCTTCAAAGAGCTGAAAGCCAAGGGCGAACTGCCGAAGGTCTACGGCATCCGTATCGACAGCGGTGACCTCGGCTACCTTTCCAAGGAAGCCAAGCGCATGTTCACGGAGGCCGGATTCCCGGATGCCATCATTTCCGGTTCGAATGATCTGGACGAATACCTCATCCAGTCCCTGAAGGAGCAGGGCTGCACCGTCACCAGCTGGGGCGTCGGCACGAAGATCATCACGGCGGACGGCTCTCCGTCCCTGGGCGGGGTCTTCAAGATGAGCGCCAGAGAAAAAGACGGCATCTTCGAGCCGGTGATGAAGATCTCCAACGATGTCGCCAAGATGACGAATCCGGGCATCAAGGAGGTACGTCGTTTCTACAAGAAATCGAATGGCAAGATGATCACGGATCTCGTCTGCCTCACCAGCGAACCGATGCCGGACGGCGGCGATTACACACTCGTCACCGAGTCGGCCAAATGGCGCCGCAAGGAGCTGAAAGCAGGCACGTACACCTGTGTGGAAATGCTGAAGCCCGTCATGCAGAAGGGGGAAGCCGTCCAGCTCCCGACGCTTCCGGAAACCATCGCATATGCGAATGAGCAGATGGAGACCCTTTGGCCGGAATATACCCGTCTTCTGAATCCGAATATCATGGAAGTGAATCTCTCCGATGCCCTGCAGCAGCTGAAGAGTGAGATCATTGAAAAGGATCTCAAGAAATAAGAAAGAGCCAGCGGAAGCTGGCTCTTTTGTTGGTTTAGGGCTAAGTTTGAAAGCAGGGATTGGGAGTGACTAGTGATTTGTGACTGGTGACTAGGAATTAGTAGCTAGGGATTAGGTTTGCGATACGAGAAAATCGCTAATTTCAAACCTCCGCGGCGCTTCTGATTTTTATGCGCCGCACCACCAT
>JAIJLI010000221.1 GCA_022722495.1 Dialister sp.
GCTTCAAGTTCATCAACAGCCTGAAGCTCATCCGCCGTGTCCTTCGCGAGGCGAAGCCGGAGATGGCGGGCGATCTTCTGAAGAATGGTCTGCTTCTTTCCGGCGGCAGTGCGCTTCTGGATGGGCTGAAGGACTGGCTCGCCGGAGAGCTTCATATGCCGGTCTTCGTACCGGCTCTGCCGGGGGAGGTATTGGCTATGGGCTGCTATCAGGCTCTTGGCATGTATAAGGATCTGCCGCTTCTCATCGAGAACGGTGAAAAATATTACGGAGGCGCTTGATCGTGATTTTCTTTGGCAGAAAAAAGATGGCCGCCGCGGTCGCCCTCTTTGTTTTTATGGGCGCATGCGGCTGGTTCTGGCGGCATAGGGAGTACATCCCTTTCATTTCGCAGCCGCTCTCTATCGGTGCAGCTCCTTTCAACTATACCGCGAGCAGGACGGCGCTTTCTTTCACACAGGGGCTTGACTTGCTTTCGGGCGTATGGGAGAACTGGAACGAGCTGGATGCGCTCCGGAAGGAAAATGAAAGTCTTCGCGCGGAGCAGGCTCAGTACAGCGAGATCCTTGCGGAGAATATCCGACTGAAGAGTCTCCTTTCGTTCAAGCAGGGCTATAAACAGTACCACCTGACGGGGGCTTCTGTTATCACCCGCGACTACGGGGGATGGACACAGACGCTGGTCGTCGACCGCGGCAGTGACAGCGGCATCAAGAAGTATATGCCTGTCATCGTCCCGACGGGCCTTGTGGGCTTTGTGAGTGAAGTGTATGAGAATTCCGCACGTGTGCAGCTCCTTCTGGATCCGCGTACATCGGTGGGCGGTATCGTTGCACGTCCGGCCTCGCGCGTGGTGGCGATGGTTTCCGGAAACAGCAGTGAGCCGGGCAAGCTCTCTTTCGTGAATCTGCCGCGTGAGGCTGATGTCATCAAGGGGGATACCATCGTGGCATCCGGCTATGGCGGGGTGTATCCGAAGGGGATGGTCATCGGTACCGTCGAGCAGGTGGATGTCGACTCCATCGGCGGCACGCAGGTGGCACGCATTGTTCCGGCGGCTGATTTCTCTCATCTGGAAGAGGTCTTCATCATCACGGACCATATCCAGAGGGCGACGCCAGAGAGTATCCTGGTGAAGCCGCCGAAGAAGGAACCGCCGATGAATCCCAATAAACATCAGGCAGGTGAGAAGGAATGAGTGGCTATGCACTGGCTTTTTTGAGCTTTCTCGTTTTTCTTGTGCAGTCCTCGGTGATGCCATTCTTTTTCTCGGGGCTGCATCAGCCGGATCTGTGGCTGGTCGTCATCGTCCTTGCGACATTGATCTTTGACAACAAGACGGCGATGACGCTTGCACTCGTGGGCGGGCTCCTTACGGATCTTGTGACGGGAAATCTTTTCGGACTGCACCTCCTGCCATACTTGGCGATCGCAGCGCTGTATCTCGCTTTGGGCAGGAAGCGCTACAACCGTCACTGGTATATTTCGCTTTTTGCGATGACGCTGGCCTCGCTCCTTTATGCACTGCTGTCATGGCTGGTGCTTTTGGCAGCCGGCAGCCATGTCTTCTCGATTTCTTATATCCTGTACTTTGTGATGAGCACCACCTTCATGAATGGAGCAGCCGTGCTCTTTCTTCACAGGCCGCTATGGGCCATGAAACGGGAGGGAGAACCGAAGTGGTGAATAAGCATGTGCCCTCGATTCTCAGTGGGCTTTTGAAAAATACCGAGGAGTCCCGCTATGCGCGTATGATCTATGCGGCGATCTTCCTCCTGCTCGTCCTGGGACTGCGTCTTTTCTATATGCAGGTCATTCAGGGCGGGTATTATAAAGAAGAAGCGGATGGGAACCGCATCCGCTACCTTCCCATGCAGGCGATGCGTGGTGTCATGTATGACCGGAACGGCTTGATCCTTGCGGGCTCCCGCTCGGCATATAGCGTTGTTATGCCGGTCGATCGCAAGGGAAATACGCTGTCGGATGAGGCGCTCAGCCGCCTGTCGCAGCTTCTTCATGTGCCGACTGCCGATATCAAGAAAAAGATCGAAGACAATAAGCTGGCCTTCGGAGCGATCTATCTGGCAAACGATGTCGGCATCGATGTCGCGACGCAGATCGAAGAGAAGAAGGATGAATTCCCCGGGATAGAAATAGAAGTGAATCCGCTGCGCGTGTATCCGTTGGGGAATGCGGGGGCGCAGGTCCTTGGCTATGTCGGCGAAGCGGGGCCGGATGACAGGGACGCGGAAGGAAATCCGTACAAGACCACGACACTGATTGGTCGTGCGGGCCTTGAGCACCGCTATAACAATTATCTCGAAGGCAAGAATGGCTCGAAGACGGTCGAGGTCAATGCATCAGGGCAGCCTGTCCGCTATGTGGGCGGCACGCCGTCCGTCACGGGGAACAGTGTGCGTCTGACGCTGGATGCGAATCTGCAGAAAGCGGCAGAGGACGCGATGGAAGCACAGGTGAAGACGCTCGTCCATGGCGGTGTCATGCCGACGGGGGCTTCCGCGGTGGCTGTCGATCCGAATAGCGGAGCGATCCTCGCAATGGCTAGCTGGCCGAGCTATGATCCGAACCGCTTCAGCAAGGGGATTTCTTCGAAAGACTGGAATGAGATCGTCAATAATAAGAATCATCCGATGCAGAACCGCACGATCCAGTCGATGTATCCGCCCGGCTCGCTCTTCAAAGTCATCACGGGCGCGGCAGCACTCGAAGCGAAGGTGACGACACCGGAGGAACGCATTTTTGATAACGGCAAGCACTGGCTCGTCGATAAGAGAAACTCTGAGGGCGAAGCTTTCGGATGGATCAATTTCTATGAAGCGATCGAAAAGTCGGACAATGTCTATTTCTATGAAATGGGACGCCGTGCAGGCATCGACCGCATCTCCCGTATGGCGGAGGAATTCGGTCTGGGAAAAACGACAGGCATCGACCTTGCCGGTGAATCGGACGGCAATATCGCAAGCGAAGCCTACAAGATGAAAGTTTTCAAGCAGGACTGGTACCTCGGGGAGACGATGGATGCCGCGATCGGGCAGAGCTTCACGCTGACGACGCCGCTGCAGATGGCGATGGTATACTCGGCGATCGCCAATGGCGGCTTCCGCTACCAGCCATACCTTGTGAACCGCATCGATCAGCTGGATGGGACACCGCTCAAGATCTTCTCACCGGAGAAGGTGGGGACGCTTCCGGTATCTAAGGATACGCTTGATGCGATCCACAAAGGACTTCGGATGGTCATGAGCAAGGATGGGACAGGCGGACAGATCTTCGAACATTATCCGATCTCGATCGCCGGTAAGTCTGGTACGGCGGAAACGAATGGTCTCGATAACGGCTGGTTCGTGGCATATGCGCCTTTCGACAAGCCGGAGGTCGTGATCCTGTGCATGTTCGAGCACAGCGGCTTCGGCTCGGAGTCCGCGGCACCGGTCGTCAAGAAGATGATGGATGCCTATTTCCATATCGGAGATTATTCGCCGGCAAAGCTGAAGGCAGCGGATGAGGCAAAGGCAGGAGGCAAAAAGAATGGCTGAGATCGTATCCTTTGCTTCCGGTAAGGGCGGCGTGGGGAAGACGCTCCTCACCGCTGCTCTGGGGATCTTCCTCTCTCGGAAGGGGAAGAAGGTGCTCCTCATCGATGGGGATATGGGCATGAGAAATATGGATCTCGTGCTGGGGCTGGAAAATGAGTGCTTCTATCATGTGATGGATCTGGCGGAAGGCCGTTGCTTTGCGAAGGATGTCATCCTGGAAGTGAATGACCATTTGGATTTCCTGCCGGCGGCGCAGAATGATACATGGGAGACTGTCTTTCCTGCGGCGATGGATACCGTGCTGGAAGACGTGGAGGATAAGTATGACTACATCCTTCTCGACTGTCCGGCGGGGCGAGGAGAGGGCATCCGCTTTGCGGAGCACCTCTCGGATCATATGTTCCTCGTCGTGGTGCCGTCCTGGGCCTCGAAGCGGAATGCAGAGCGTCTCATGACGGGACCTCGCAAGCGGTATATGACCTATGTGCTGAACCAGTTCTCCCTCTCGGGGGATACGCAGATTTCCTTGACGGATATGCTAGAGACCCTCGATGAAGAGTCCGTCTCTGCCATCATCCCGTATACGGAGGAGGCAGACCGTCTCGCCCATCAGGGAGAGCTTTCGGATTTTTCCGAAAAAGGGGCGCTCGGAGAAGCACTCGCTCTTTTCTGGAAATCGTACAAAGAAGAGAAACAGATCCCGCTTCCGCGCTGGAAGAAAGTCCTGCGGAAAGCAGAGGCGGAGAATGAGCGGGAGAAGACCCCTGTGAAGACGGCACCGGCGGGCCTTTCCTGGCACTCCGGCAGCCGCTCGTATAAATGGCAGAGGA
>JAIJLI010000222.1 GCA_022722495.1 Dialister sp.
ATGTAGAGCAGCGCACAGAAAACGAGCATTGCCATATTCGCTCCGGTAAAGCGGCAGATCAGCGTACTGAAAATGCCAATGTTCAAAAAGGCCACTACGGCGTCAACAAAATTCAAAACATCCATCTCCTTAATAAAAAATAGAATTATCTTTTCTAGTATATATGGTACGCGGGTTTTACGCAAGGGAGGTTGGGGGATTCGTGACTAGGGATTAGGTCATTCTCTCGCGTTTCCCTAGAACCCTATCCGGCTCGCTACGCTCGCCATCTTTCCCACGCGGGGAAGGCTGTGGTGCAGAGAAGCGGTATTCTCGTATGTCGCGCTTTTGCATGACCGCTGAGCAGCCCCTTGAAGAAGGGGCGCGCCGAAGGCGGAGGATAGATCTGCCCCGCAGGGGCAGCCTTCTACGGGAAGGGATGAAAGGGAATGTGAGGTAAGCCGCGATCGGGTACTCTCGTAAATCGCAGGTTTGAGACGGTTGTTTTCTCGCGTTTCCCTAGAACCCTATCCGGCTCGCTATGCTCGCCACCTTCCCCACGCGGGGAAGGCTATGGTTCGGGGGATAGTGTGTATTCTACCTCCTTCCCTTGGAAGGAGGTGCCCCGAAGGGGCGGAGGTTGGCTCCGCAGCGGTATGAAAGGGAATGTGAGAGAGTCCGTTTTCCCGTATCGTCATCCCGAGCGGAGCCGAGGGATCTTTTTCGACTACGGGTTTCTTTTTTCCTGTGTGAATCTGTCTGTATGAAACACCGTAGTGTCCAGTTCATATGGAGCATGGCGTTTCCCGTTATCCGTTGTTCTCGCATCCTTGGCTTGACCGCGAACGGAAAAGATTTCTCGCTTTCGCTCGAAATGACGATATGGGGAAAGCGGTATTCTCCTTTCTCATCCCTAGTCCCTAGTCCCTAGCCACTAGTCACCAGTCACCAGTCCCTAGTCACCAGCCGCTGGCCATGCATCCCTCTTGCGTCATCTGTTATAATAGAAACGTAGAAATATATCTCTTCAGGGCGGGGCGGAATTCCCCACCGGTGGTAAAGATCTTCTGAGCCCACGAGCTGCAGATGTCCTGCAGTAGATCTGGTGAGAACCCAGAGCCGACGGTTAGAGTCCGGATGAAAGAAGAGTGGTAGACTTTTTGGCTGTCCACCTCCCTGAAGGAAAGGAAGGTGGATTTTTTGCGTATCGATGAAGACAGAAAATTCATGAGCCGTGCGCTGGAGCTAGCGGTGCGCGGCATGGGACATACCCGTCCGAATCCGATGGTCGGGGCGGTGCTTGTGAAAGATGGCCGCATCATCGGCGAGGGCTGGCATGAAGTATATGGCGGGCCGCATGCGGAAGTGAACTGCTTCGCTCACGCGACAGAAGATCCGAAGGGGGCGACGCTCTATGTGACGCTCGAGCCATGTTCGCACTATGGGAAGACGCCGCCGTGCGCTGACCTCGTGGTGGAAAAAGGCGTCGACCGCGTGGTCGTCGCGATGGAGGATCCGAATCCTCTCGTCGCCGGCAAGGGAATCCGCAAGCTGAAAGAAGCGGGGATTTTCGTGACGGTCGGTATCATGGAAGAGGAAGCGAAGAAGCTGAATGAAGTCTTCCTGAAATACATCACGCAGCATAAGCCCTTCGTCCTCTACAAGGCTGCGATGTCTCTGGATGGCAAGACGGCTTGCCACACGGGGGACTCCCAGTGGATTTCCTGTGAAGACTCGCGGGAAGAAGTACATGTCCTGCGCGGCTGCTACAAGGGCATCATGGTCGGCGCGGGGACGATCCTTGCGGACAATCCGCAGCTCACTGCCCGCACGGAGGGGATGATCGACCCCGTGCGCATCATCGTAGACGGAAAGCTCTCCGTGCCGCTCAAAGCGAAGGTATTTCAGGAAGAGGGGGAGAATATCATCCTCACCACGACGGCCTCAGATGAGGGGAAGCGCAAAGCGCTCTCGGATATGGGCGTCGATATCATTATGACGGACGGCGAAGAGAAAGGCAGTGTCGATCTCGAGGCCGCCATGACGGGGCTCGCTCTGAAAGGCATCGACAGCATCCTCTTAGAGGGCGGTGCGACGCTCGCCGCGTCTGCCTTTGATGCCGGTATCGTCGACAAGGTACGTATCTATACCGCGCCGATGATCATTGGCGGCGTCTCTGCGCCCGGGCTCATCGGCGGCGAGGGCGCACCGACCATCCCGAAGGCCATCCGTCTCCGTGACATCCAGACGCAGATGACGGGGAAGGATCTCGTCATCGAAGCGTATGTAGAAAAAGAAGCCAAAGAAGAAAAGGCAGAGTCCACGCGCCCGACAGACGTCGACCTGCTGAAGAGAGAGGAAGAGCCATGTTCACAGGGATCGTAGAGGAAATCGGGACGCTTCGCAGGATGAAACCCACAGCATCTTCCTGCACGCTCACCATTTCTTGTGAAAAAGTCCTCGAGGGGACGAAGCTCGGCGACAGCATCGCGGTGAACGGTACCTGCCTCACCGTGACGCGGATGGATACGCACTCTTTCGACTGCGACGTCACGCCGGAGACGCTTTCCCGCACGTCGTTTTCCATGGTGCGCGTCGGCTCGCCCCTGAATCTCGAGCGTGCGCTCCGTCTCTCGGATCGCTTGGGCGGTCACATCGTGCTCGGCCATGTCGATACCACGGGACGCCTGATCTCCTTCATCAAGGAAGGAAACGCGGTGAATGTTACGATTTCCGTCGAGCAGAAATGGATGAAATACATCATAGAAAAAGGCTCTGTCGCCATCGACGGCGTGAGCCTCACGGTCGCAAGGCGCGAAGCAGACCGCTTCACGATCTCCCTCATCCCACATACGGGGGAGAAGACCATCCTTCTCGGGAAGCACCCGGGAGACCCGGTGAATGTCGAGTGCGACTACCTGGGAAAATATGTGGAGCAGCTCATGAAAAAGGACACGGAAGAAGGTCTCACTATGGGCATGCTTGAGACACTTTCTGGAGGAAACTATGGAATTTAAATTTGACCCGATTGAAGATATTTTGGAAGAGATCAGGCAGGGACACATCGTCATCATGCAGGACGCAGAGTCCCGCGAAAACGAAGGTGACTACATCTGCGCCGCAGAATTCGCCACGCCGGAGAATGTGAATCGCATGGCGTCCGAAGCGAAGGGCGTCATCTGCATGCCGATGTCCGAGGAAATCGCAGAATCCTTGTACCTCGGACCGATGATCCGTCACAATACGGACAATCACCAGACCGCCTTCTTAGAGTCCATCGACTACAAGGACTCCGGCACAGGCGTCTCTGCCGCCGCCCGCTCCATGACAGCCTTGGAAGCCATCAAAGACGGCGCGAAGCCGGAAGATTTCCGCCGCCCGGGGCATCTTTTCCCGCTGAAAGCTCGCCGCTGGGGTGTCCTCGAACGGCAGGGCCATACCGAAGCGACCGTCGACCTTGCCCGACTTGCCGGGCTCAAGCCCGCCGGCCTGTGCTGCGAGATCATGAATGAAGACGGCACCATGGCCCGCCGCGAAGACCTCTTCCGCCTCGCAAAGGAAAAAGGTCTCAAGATCGGCAACATTCAGGAGCTCATCGAATACAGGAAAAAGCATGAGATCTTCGTCGAACGCATCACCGCCGCCAAACTCCCGACCAAGTACGGCGACTTTGAGATCTACGGCTTCGTGAACCGCATGAATGGCGAGCACCACGTCGCTCTCACCATGGGGAAGGTCGATGACGGATCTCCCGTCCTTTGCCGCATCCACTCCGAATGTCTCACCGGTGACTGCTTCGGGTCGCTCCGTTGCGACTGCGGACAGCAGCTCTCCGCAGCCATGCGCCAGATCGCCAAAGAAGGTCGGGGCGTTCTCGTCTACCTGCGTCAGGAAGGCCGCGGCATCGGTCTCATCAATAAGATCCGCGCCTATGCCCTGCAGGACGAAGGCTATGACACCGTCGAAGCGAATCTCAAGCTCGGCTTCGCTGCCGACCTTCGCGAGTACATGACCGGTGCGCAGATCCTTAGAAATCTCGGCGCGGTCCACATCCGCCTCCTGACAAACAACCCGCAGAAGATCGACGACGTCAGCGAGTACGGCATCACCATCACCGAGCGCGTCCCCATCGAGATCGCGCCCACCAGAGAAGACGAATTCTACCTCAAGACCAAGCAGGAAAAAATGGGCCACATGCTGAAGCTCGACCAGGACATCGTAGAACCGAAGGCATAGGATTTTAGTGGCTAGTGGCTAGTGGCTAGTGGCTAGTGGCTAGTGACTAGTGACTGGTGACTGAAATGCCAGTTTCGGGGATTTCAGTTTACAAAAATCGGCGCATCGGCCATATATTCGCGGCGTAGCCGCCACAACAATCCCGAACCCTGAACCTTGAACCCTA
>JAIJLI010000223.1 GCA_022722495.1 Dialister sp.
CGTTCTGCAAGGAAGATCTCTCGGCTACGCTCGAGATGACGGCGGCGCGAAGTGCTATCAAAACTCCGCGGCGCTTCATTATTTTTTGCGCCGCACCACCACTTCTCACTTCTCACTCCTAACTTTTACGTTTCATTTTTACGGATATATGGGATTATAAGATACCCACTGTTTATAAAAGGAGGGCCACTTATGTCGGAACAAAAGCCGCTCATTTACGGTATCATTCACATCGGCTCGTCGAATCTGTCTCTTCGCATCGTGGAGTACAAGAACGTCAATGAAGTCCGTGTCATCGAGTCCGTGAGGAAGGATACGAACTTTGGGGAAGAGGTATTCAATCATAAGAATCTGTCTTTCGCTTCGATCCGGAAGCTCTGCCGCATGCTGAATGGCTTGAAGCAGCTGTTGTCGGATTATCAGGTGAAGGTATATGCGGCGTATGCGACGGCGGTTTTTCGTGAGGCGGATAACTGCCGCTCGATCCTGGATCTGATCCGTGTCAAGACGGGATTCAATGTGCAGGTCGTGGACATGCCGCAGGAGATCTATTTCAAGCATTTCGGCCTTTCCTACCAGCTGAAGCAGTATAACCGTGCGGCAAATGAGCGTCTGGGGAAGAATTTCCTCTTCGTCGACATCACGTCGGGGTGCGTGGGGCTGACGGTGTGGGAGAAGGGCTCGCTCTGCTACCAGCACAATGTACACATCGGGACGCTCCGCCTTTTGGAGACGTTCACGACGAACCAGCGCGAGTCGCGCTATTTCCCGGAAGCGCTGGCGGAGTACATCCATGCGATCATGGAGCCGCTCTGGGTATCGATCAGAAAGTATGACATCGATACGGTCGTTCTCTCGGGACGTGAGGCGAGGATCGTCGCGATGCTCTTGCACCATGACCTTGATCAGAGGGATATCGCCGAGGTGAAGCCTCAGGAATTCGGCAAGGTGTATGACGAGGTGGGAAAATTCTCCACTTCGATGATCATGCAGAAGTATCACATCAGTGAGGCATGGGCGCTCACTGTCTCGCCGACGCTGCATATTTATCAGGAGATCCTGAATGCGATCCCTGTGAAGCATGTAGTCATGATGGGGATGACCTTCGTGCGCTCGGCATCGCTCTTCTATGGGGCGCAGAAGACGAATGATCCGGCACTTGCGTACATGCGCGCGCAGAATCTGGAGCTGACGCGCTCGATCGCGGCAGACTATTACTATGAACCGGTGCATGCGAAGGCGATGGAGCTCTACAGCAAAGTGATCGTTCAGGCATTCGACCGCGGAAATGGGCTCAATGACCGTGATGAATTCCTGCTTCGCATGGCGATCATCCTCTACCAGATCGGGAAGTATGTGAATCTTCTGGGCTCGTCCATGCAGGCGTGGAATATGGTCCGCGGGACGGACATTTTCGGGATTTCCGACCGTGAGAAGGATATCGTGGCGTGCATCGTCTACTATGATCACAAGGGGATCCCGAATGATGATGATGAGCCATTCCGCATCCTGTCGGATGAGTCGAAGATGACAGCGCTGAAGCTGATAGCCATATTCCGTCTGGTCCGTGCGATGGATATGTCGAGGAAGCAGAAGCTGAAAGATCTTTCGGCCCATATCTCGGGGGATGCGCTTGTCATCGAGTATGAATCGAGTGAGGATACGGCCCTGGAGACATGGCTGTTTAATAAAGAAAAGACAATGTTTGAAACGGTATTTGGCATGGAAGCCAAATTGGAGCGGAGGTAACTATGGACGTGCAGGATAGACATCAGCATTATTATCTGAACCGCGAGCTGTCGTGGCTGCAGTTCAATCGCCGCGTACTGCAGGAGGCGGTGGATCCGAACAATCCCCTGCTGGAAAAATTGAAATTCCTGGCGATCACGAGTTCGAATCTGGATGAATTCTTCATGATCCGCGTGGCAGGGCTGAAGCACCAGAAGGAAAATGGCGTGAAGCGCCGTGACATCGCCCATATGACGCCGGAGGAGCAGCTTGAGCAGATCTCAGACACCTGCCAGAAGCTCGTCGCGCGCCAGTATCGTTTCCTCCATATGATCCTGTCCGAGCTTCGCACGGAAGGGCTCTACTTCATTCATCCGGAAGATGCGACAGAAGCGCAGAAGAAATGGATGGAGGACTATTTCGAGCGGCAGGTATTCCCAGTCGTCACGCCGATGGCCGTCGACTCCTCGCATCCGTTTCCTTTCCTCGCTTCGAAGAGCCTCAATATCGCGATGCTGCTCGAAAGGAATGAGCGTGACCTTTCGCTGGATGAGGAAAATGATATCGATGTGAAGACGGCGATCGTGCCGGTGCCATCGCTGCTCCCTCGTATCGTCCGCCTGCCGGATGATCCGGAAAAGAAGGGGCGCCACGACTTTGTCCTCTTGGAACAGGTCATCCGTCACTTTGCGTCCCGTTTCTTTATCGGCTACGACCTCTTGGAAGCACATCCTTTCCGCATCACGCGTGACGCGGATCTTGCCATCGATGAAGAAGATGCACAGGATCTCGTCGTCGAGGTGGAGCGCCAGCTGAAAAAACGCCAGCGCGGGGAGGCCGTGCGTATCGAATTCGAAGCAGGCACCAGCCGCTTCATGCAGCGCTTCATGACGCAGGAGATGCACCTCGCGAAAGAGGATCTGTATGAGATCGACGGACCGCTCGATATGACGATGTTCTTTTCCTTCTGCGGCATCAAGGGCTACGACCGTCTCCGCTATCCGGAAGCGCATCCGCATCGCCCATGGTCCATGATCCAGCTCGAAAAGGATGGTCGAAAGAATATTTTCGAGATGATCCGTGAGAAAGATCTTCTCGTGCATCTGCCCTATGAATCCTTTGAAGACTCTGTCGTCAATTTCGTCGCTTCTGCTGCGGCTGACCCCGATGTCCTTGCCATCAAGCAGACCCTGTACCGCGTGGCTTCTTCCTCGCCGATCATTCAGGCGCTCGAAAAAGCAGCACAGAACGGCAAGCAGGTCACTGTCCTCATGGAAGTCAAGGCGCGCTTCGATGAAGCGAATAACATCCTGATGGCCCGCCGCCTTGAAAAAGCAGGTGCACATGTCATCTACGGCCTTGTCGGCCTTAAGACACACTCGAAGTGTACGCTCGTCATCCGCCGCGAAAAGGACGGCATCCGTCGCTATGTCCATGTCGCGACCGGCAACTACAATGCATCCACAGCCAAGCTCTATACGGATCTCGGCGTCTTCACCTGCAATGACCAGTTCGGCAGCGACGCTTCTGCCTTCTTCAATCTGCTCTCCGGCTACTCTGACCCGCCGCTGTGGGACTCCTTCATCGTCGCGCCGATCAATCTCCGCCAGCGCTGCATGGAGCTCATCGACCGCGAGATCGCCTTCGCCAAGCAGGGCGAGCAGGCACACATGGTCGCCAAGATGAATTCCCTCCTCGATAAGGAGATCATAGATAAGCTCTACGAAGCTTCTCAGGCAGGCGTCAGGATCGAGCTCATCATCCGAGGGATCTGCGTACTCATCCCCGGCATCCCCGGCGTCAGTGACAACATCACTGTCAGAAGCCTTGTCGGCCGCTTCCTGGAGCACAGTCGTGTCTTCTGGTTCGCTAATGGCGGTCGTGAAGAGCTGTATATCGGCAGTGCGGACTGGATGCCAAGAAACCTCAATGACCGCGTCGAACTCATGATCCCTGTGCGTGACGCCGATCTCTGCCATCGCCTGAAGACCATGGTCAATATGGAACTCGCGGACAATCAGAAAGCGCACATCATGCAGTCTGATGGCATGTGGAAAAAGGAGATCGCACCTGTTGATAAAGTGGGCGCCCAGGCTGAATTCCAGCGTATCGCGGAGAAGCGTGACTGCGAAGATGAATTGACCCTCGCGCAGAAAATGGAGCCCTACATGCCTGTCTTTGGGAAAAAAGAAAAGTAAAGAGGGAAAGAAAAAGTCGAAGCGAATGCTTCGGCTTTTTTCTTTGCCTGACCGGGAAAGCCGGGGCATCCGATGGCAAATGACAGCGCGGAGCGCACGATCCTTTCGAGCCAAAGCGGAGATCATTTTTCTTTAAAAGGAGATGGGGCGCATCAGGAAGATCAAACGGGAAGCCTCCCATACCGCAAACGGCCAAGCAGTGCCAAACTGTATCCTGCTACAAAGCCTCCGTGCTATTAAGTTAAGGAAATCGTTAACTACGTAACGTCTTGCTTCCCCTTCGGGGGAAGTGCCGAAGGCAATATGTGCAAGCGAACTGGATTTTTAGGAGCGAAGTGACGCTAAAATCCAGTGAGACGCCATTTCGAGCATAGCGAGATGGGGCATGCTAGCGGTATAGTGTGCTATGTTGAATAGTC
>JAIJLI010000224.1 GCA_022722495.1 Dialister sp.
GAATCATATTTGATGAACAATTGCCTAAGTGGAACTATGTCGTTAGGTGCAAATCTGCTTAGCATTTTTGTACCAAGTTATTTTTTAACTGTTACTAAAGGCAAAACAGGTAATGATCATCCTCAGTATTGTCTTGAAAACACATTCGACCTTGCCAATATGATGCAGGGCCAGACCACACGTGTTGTGTTCAAGGCTGTTTACACTCCAAGTGCTCTTGTAGATGCAACAGACAAGACTTTCTATAAGATTGGTAACAATACCGCTATTTGGACCAAAGATAATCTTGAGAAGCAGATTCATACCGTTGCCGTAACTGCTATGGGTATTACAAATGCTGACGAGCAGGCAAAGTATGTTGTAAAGCTTGATGCTACTGATAATAATATTAGTGGTGAGGCTGGTCAGCATCTTATTAAGGCAGAGAACATTACATACTCAGGCGAAGCTGCTTCATCAAAGGTTACACCTGATGTAGTTAACAAAATCAACGAGAAGCTTGGCTTGTCAGCCGATGCTGGTATTGCTACATATCTTGACGGTGTGACTTACTATATTGCCCGTATCAAGCACTTCAACGAGTTGACACCTTGGACAGCAGGTAAACCTTATGGTACAGATAATGACAAGTATCTCGGTCGCTACGGTGTGCTCCGCAACAACTGGTACGACCTTTCTGTAACAAGCATCAGCGGCCTTGGCTATCCTGACGTTCCTGAGGTTAAGCCTACTGTTCCTGATGATGAGAACGAGCAGTACATCAACGTAGAGGTTAAGATTCTTGACTGGGCTAAGCGCAGCCAGCAGATTAAGCTCTAATAATCAACAAAGCATAAAGCAGCGGAGGTCTCCGAGCCTCCGCTGCTATCTAAACATCAACACCTAAATCAATCTTAATTAATTTAACGGCAAACATTATGTTTCACGGACTGGTTAAATCTTTATGCTCATTACTCGCCTTTGCACCATTGATAGCTTCTTGCTCGCTGATGCACGACGACCTTGAGCCATGCGACAATGGCGTTTACCTGCACTTCCGCTACGACTATAACACGCAGCGTGCCGACCTCTTCAATTATCACGTTGGAGGCGTTGTTGTCATGGTGTACGACAAGGACGGCAAGTATCTCATGCGTCAGGACGCCTATAACACAGACACCGACGCTCCCATCCGCCGCCATGACTTTGCCGTACATCTCAACTTGCAGCCTGGCGAATACCAGTTTCTCGCCATTGCCAAGCAGAAGCGTTACGAAGACGCGCTTGTCACCAAGGGCGCCAAGTTTCGCATTCATGCTCCCGCCGACGGCGAGGACATGAAGCAGTTCTGTGCCGTGCTCGACCGCAATGGTGCGGGCGAAACGGCTGACGTCGACTGTTCGGCTCCGCTCGATACGCTGTGGATAGGCCGCTCGCAGCACCTTACAGCCGTGCGCGACATGGAAGCCACCCACGACACCATCTCTTTGGTGCGCGACACCAAGCAGCTCACCATCTCGCTGCATCAGATTGACGCACCTGACAAAATCTCTGCCGATGATTTCGGCTACGAGGTGATAGCCGATAACGGCCACATCAACTATGACAACTCTTTGGCTCGCGACACCAAGCTTCGCTATACGCCTTTCCGTACATGGACCACCGACTTCCGCGATGCTTCGGGCAACGTGAAGGAACGTACGGCTCATGCCGGACTGACGCTCTCACGACTGGTGTATTATTCTCCTGAGGAGAACGATCGCAACGCCATGCTACATATATATAATAAGGTTTCGGGCAAGACCGTCGCTCTTATCAACCTGCCCGACATCCTCCAGCAGGGACGCGATGCCTATGCCGCCCAGAACTACGGCATACAGGAATATCTCGACCGCGAGTACGACTATCGCCTCGACTTCTTCCTTATCGGCACCGAATGGCAGTACCTGAACCTTTCTGTAGGTGTGCTCGACTGGGCAAAGCGCATACAACACATAAGCTTGTAGTTTTCTTCCCCTTCAACTATCAGCGACTTCTTAACTAAAATATATAGAAACCTAATAACAACATAAATAAATGAAACGACTTGCAGACATACTCCTTTCTGTTGCTGCCCTGTTGTTGCTGGCAGCATGCACAGATGATGCCGACGTATACAACACACCAGCACCGTCTGAGGGCAATCTGTGTGTCTATGTACCGGTAACCCGTGAAGGCGACGAGGTTACGAGCAGTCTCGACCCAAGCAACCCTACATACAATGCCTCTGTAGACGAGTGCAACATTAACGACCTGCATCTTTATGCCTTCCCCGTTGGTGGCAACGGAACATTCCTTTCGCAGGAACTTCCATCGCCTGAAGCAAGCAATATGCTCAATGAGAAAGTTGCTTCTTATAAGTTGCAGATCAAGCCCGGCACCTATCGTGTGTACGTAGTGGCAAACATGAAGGATGTGCTCGATGTCAATGGCATAACAACTGAAGACGATTTGAAGGATGTGGTGTTGGGTTACACCCCGGTGTCAAAGCCAGGCATGCCCGTAGCCGATAACATCCCTATGATATACGAGCCTGACACAAAGGCTGCCGACGGCTCTACTGTCGACGGAACAATTACCATAAAGAATACGGACACGACTCCACAGACCGTGATGGCTAATCTGCGATTCACCTGTGTAAAGGTGTGCCTTAACCTTATATACAATCCCGAAGACGCTGACATGGATGCAGCGTTGAAGTCTAACGGATTGCAGATTACCGATATTATGGGCAAGCGACTCTCGCCACAGACCAGTCTGTTGTGGGACGGCAAGTTCACTAACCCCGATGTAAGCGACGACTATGCCAAGGGCATCGAGCCGACATTGTACGATGCTACGGCATCTACGAGTAATGGCGCTTACTATACTTCGTGGACAGAAACCCCAGCCAATGCCAATGTCAACAACGAGGACATCATCAAAGTGAAAGGTGAGGGCGTAGCTGCACCTGCAAACTCAAAGGAGAAGTGGCTCTTCCGTGCTACTTATTATCTTCCCGAGCGCTATGTGGCACAGGCTTCGCAGCAGTCGGCATTGAAGGTAGGTGGTGCTGTAGGTGGTTCTGCTATAGCTAACAGCTACAACATCAATCTTGGACATCGTAAGGACGAGACCTCAACAACTGAAGTTCCAACTTTCCCGCGCGGCACATATTATGAGATAGTAGGACGTATAAAGAGTCTTGGCAACATCGATCTCGACTGTGTTGTGGGTGTAAAGGATTGGCAGATGGCACCAATAGATGTAGACCTCAACCATACTACGCTTTGGGTATCAAGCACAAAGGCAGATGTAGGATCGCAAAAAGTTGCATTCATCGACTATCTGACAAATGTAACGAATGGCGACATTGAGTTTGGATGTGATACGGAGATTGAAAAGAATCTAACAGGAAAGTTGCCCGTTATTGTCGCAACTAATGATATTGCAAATCATCGTGTAAGATTCAGTATAAATCCAGATCTCTCGGTAAAAGACTTTGCAGATGCTGATACTCTTAAAGGTACTGCCAAAGTATGGATAAAGGCTGGCAACATAAAGAAATATCTTTATGTTTCGTACGATGTTACACCATACTTCAAGGTGGATCCTGTGGATATTGTAATCTTCTACGACCCAAAAAATCCGTCCGAATTGACCAAGGTGGTGAACTTCTCAACCAACCTTGGTGGCATTCAGTTTCCTTCGGATTGGAGCAACAATCCGAAGGGTGGTTATGATGTGTCGTATGCTCAATCGACAATAAACATTAAGTGCAAAGACCCAAAGGTAGCTGATGGCCAGTTCACCATTACGGCAACATCCAACCCGGGAACAACCACCACGCATGTATTTACGGTAAAGTCGATTGATGCAGTTAAAGATGCAGCCGATAAAGACATATATATGGAGCAAGAGATACGCGTAACGGTGCGTCCGCCAAAGGGCAACTACATTATATATATGCGAGCCATTAACGACTTGGCATGGTGTAATGGTGGCGGTACCGAGGAGTATAAGCATTCGCTGATGCATGATGAGGATTCAAGTCTTGGCGATGAAAACTACAACTGGCGTGACGGTTGGTGGGAAGAGCAGGACGCAAAAGCAAAATGGGGTTCAGACAAATCGCCACATTCTGATTACCACTTTGTGTATGTATACACGCAGATAGGTGAGACAAATGCTGATGGTACTAAGGACGAGAATAATACAGAATGGTATTTCACTAAAAAATACGATAAATCGTCGACATTACCGCAATTTTTACTCTTTTTAACATTTCCTTTTTTCAACGACTATGCTCATTATCAGAGGCCTGCGCGCCTCTAAAAAC
>JAIJLI010000225.1 GCA_022722495.1 Dialister sp.
CGCTGCATCTCTGCCTGTGCCATAATGAGATTCATCTCGCCTGTCAGTTCTTTATGGTTGGAGTAGGATTTTTCTGCTTTTTCCAGCCACCTCTTCACTGACTTCACTCTCTTCAGCGTATCTCCTGACATACTGCCTCCTGCGCAGGAAATCGAAGTCTTTCCGTTTTCCTGTCAACCACTGGTTACATGACTCTTACTATATAATCAGTGTTTTAGAAGAACAAGTGAACATCCAAAATTTTTATTTTTTTCGTATTTTCTTTTATTTTCAAGTGTTATTGCTGAAATGCAAGTGATTTTAGGATAGGTTTGCAAGTCCAACAGATTCTATGAGTTCTATAGGTTCAAGGGGAGTGGTTCAGCACGTGCAAGGAGAAGTGCCACAGTATGATTGCTTTGGCTAAAAAAAGCATTCCAAGAAGCGAGAACCCTTTGAACCCTCAGAGCTTTCTGAACCTATTTTCTCTCATGGATCAGCTTCGAGAGCATCCCGCGTAGACGCCGGATGCCGCGTTTTTCGAGGCGGTAGACGTAGGCCTGGCTGACGCCCATGGCATCAGCGGTCTCAGCGGCGGTCTGCTCCGCGAGATAGACTGAGCGGATGACATCCTGCTCTTTGGCAGAGAGTCGCTGCACTGCCTCATCGACTGCCGCATGCAGCGATTCACGGTCGGCACTTTCGAAGGCTATATCCGGGATGGCTTGCGTGAGGAAGACCTTCTCTTCCTCCCCGTCCTCGAGAAGGATCTCCTTTTTATTGGCATTCAGGAAATTCAGCATGCGTCCGCGAATGCGATGGATGGCATACAGGGAGAAGGCGACACCGGTCAAAGGATCATAGCGCTCGACCGCCTCCATGAGCCCTACAGTGCCTTCCTGAATAAGGTCCATCGTCACCGCCTCCTGCAGGCCATACTTGACTGCCTCCTTGAAGACAAGCGGTTGGTAATTCTCGATCAGACGCTGGCGCGCGTCGATCTCCTCTTCCTCTTTGTATTCTTTCCAAAGTGCCTGCTCTTCCTCCCGGCTGAGCAAGGTCACACGGGACAGGCAGGCTTTGTATTCTTCGAGCATTATAATGGGTACTCCATGTAAATGGGATTTCGCAAAATAGACCTTCTCCTCCTATCAGCGCTGAATGGAAAATGCGTTACCGGATCACTGGCGCATTTTTCCGTGATCTAAGGGGAAAGTCGTTGGCTTGACAAACGGCGAATGGGAAAATGAGCTCGCGCCGAAGGATCGCGGCGAAGCCGCACCTCCGCCCCGAGCCCATCAGGCTTAGGAACTAAAATTTAAAGCTCCAATCGCTGCCGATGTAACTGTCGTGATTACTATTATACCACGATGAGAGACCGACGCGCGAATTCAAATCATAATGGAAGCCCAGACTCTTTTCCTCATTATTCACTCCCATGGTCGCAGTCAGCATGAAGTCATTGAAGAGGTACTTCCCGATCTTGATGTAGTAGTAGCTGTCATTGTTATCATCAATGTTGTCATAGTAGTCTGTCAGGTTCGACGTGATGCTGATGAGGTCAAGGCCGATCTTATCGGCAAGGAAGTCCTGCATCGTATTCCCGAAGAGCATGGTGAGGCCGGCATTGAAGAGCGCTCCCTGCATCGAGCCATCTTTATCCTTGGTCGGATCCTGATGGAGCGTCAGCAGCATGATGATCTGCGAATCATTCAGCGCGGGATCACTGTGGAAGGTCGTCTTCATATCACCGGGCGGTCCATCCAGCTCGGCTTCGATATTGTAATGGCCGACCTTGGTATCGGCACGCGCATGGATGACAGGCAGGAAGGAGCCGGGGGTACCACCCCAGACAGCATTGGCCTGATCGATCTTGAATTCCGTGGTATTGATCTTGACCGTTCCTTTTTCTACATTCACGCGGCCCGTCATGATCGGTTCGCGGAAATGGCCCATCATCGAAATATTTCCTTTGATCATGAGGTCATAGAGCGAGCTGCTGTAAAGCCGTACATTGTCTCCGATGGCTATGTCGATCTTCGTTAGGAAATTGGCCGACGACTCACCGCTCTCCGAAAGGAGAGCGAGCGGCACTTCGCAGGTCGCATTGTGGATAGAGATCTTGCCCGTGACACCGAGCTGATCCATGAATTCACCCAGTGAAAGGTCAGCATCGACTGCTCCTTTGTAATAGGCAGAGTCGATAGAAGGGGTATGCATGTGTACTTCCCCATCATAATGCGTGATCGCCTTTTCTTTCCAGTCGGCAGAGCCTTTCGCAGTGACGCCGCCGCCACCGAAGGAGGCACTGCCATCAAATGTCACACGATGTCCATCAAATCGTAAGGACAGATCGATCGGCTGAATGACTTCATTCATGGTCATAAGACCGAGCGCCCCATTCTTTGCTGTGATGCTGCCTTTAAGCTCCGGGTCACGATAGTCACCGACAAGCTGTACATGTCCCTTGATCGGGCCGCTCGCACTCGTCACGGCTTTACCGAAGAGAGCCAGAATATTCATATCTGCCTGATCGAGATTGAAATCAACAGAAAGCGGCACTGCCTCATCGGTGGTGCTGCCGGTGAAAAGATTGCCGGGGAGTATGCCCTTAGCACTTGCACGATAGTTTCCTTTCGATACCAGTGCATTTTGCAGCGTCACGACATTGCTCTTGGCATTCGCCATCAGAGAGAAGTTGTCAAAGCTGATATCTCCGTAGCTCGGATGCTCGATACCGATCGAGATGTCTGCTTCCGGCGATGTCTTATTTCCACTGAGAACGACTCCGGCCGTCAGACGACCGCCCATACGTATGCCATCTCGTCCCAATACCTGCGGCAGCCAGGACATCTCCATGTCTTTGGCTGCGATCTGGATGGCGAGCTCACCATCGCTATTCATAGAGCCTTCCGCTGCGAGCAGTCCATCTCCTACAGGAAGATGAAACTTACGGATCGAGAGCGCCCCATTCATGTAGGAAAAATCGATCGCTCCCTGACCGACAGGTGTATCCCCCAGATGTCCTCCCAGAAAATCTGCTTTGAAGTCGATGCTGGGGTTTTCCAGTGTCCCTCCGATCTGCATGCCGCCATTGACAGCACCATCCGCAGCGGACTCAGGCAGCTTGAAAAGACGCATGATTTCCTTAATATTCCATTCCTTAAATCGGAGGAAGCCCTGCAGGGTATGGGAGTCCATGTGATAGTTGCCTCTCCATTCGAAATGGCCATTCTTCTGATCGAATACGCCGTCATCAAGGCTTACGACATGGTTCTGATAGCCAATGCCGGCAGAAGCCATATAAATGGAAGTGCCTCCGACTGAAATCTGCCTGGAGGAGATCGTCCCTTCAAAGACCGGATCTTCCATCCTTCCGGATACATGCCCGCGCATATTGACCTTGCCGTCTGCTCCACGTCCTGGAAGCATCCGCGAAAGGCTGATATCATTCAGCGATACGTCCATATCGATCATATCCGGCTTCACCGTACCGCTCACGATGGCTGTACCATCATAGATATAAGCGAGTCCGTTTTTCAAAGTGATGTCATTTCCATCATAGGTATATTCGCCCGAGACGCTCTGGAAAAGCTCACCCATGACAGAACCGTCGAAGGCCAGGAAATCGCCTTTCACCTGTGGCGCTTCTATCGTACCTGTGACGGTCATTGTATTTTCGACCCAGCCCGTCACCGGGTAGTCCTCTCCGGCAAGCGCAAGCAGTTTCTCGATGCGTGTCTTGTCGGTATCAATGGTGAGTGAGAGAGAGTGCGGCGCAAAGAGACCGACGGTCCCCTTCACGGTATGCTTGCCGTCCGGCCCTTCCCAGCGAAGCGAGGTGATGGTCGCCAGCTGATCTCCCAGCGATACATGTCCTGCGATACGGTCAAAGGAGATGCCACGGATCTCCCCATCCCGCGCGGTGAAATCTGCCGCGCCGGATGGATTCTCCCTGCTCCCGCTGACCACGAACCGGCCGGAGAGACGTCCGTCCATATCCATCCCCGAAAGGCCGGAAAGCGCAGAAAGGTCGATGGACGATACCTCGCCCGAGAGCGAGAGAGACGACCCATATATCCCCTTCACAGTGAATGCGCCTTCGCCGGATGTGCCTGTCAGATACGCAATATCCATCACGTCGCCGCGTGAAGTCGCCTCCCCCGAGAGGGTATCCATGGACATCCCATCATACGAAAGATCCATGCCATAGAATACGCCATGCCAGTCACCATCCCGGTAACTGCCAAAGCCGGAAACCTTGCCGGCTGCCATATTCTCATACGAAAGACCCGCGCCATCCATTTCTCCGGAAGCCATTTCCAGGGACAGTGCGCCTTCC
>JAIJLI010000226.1 GCA_022722495.1 Dialister sp.
TGCTGGGCATCTGCAACGGTTTCCAGGCTCTGATCAAGCTCGGCCTCGTACCGTATGGCGAATTCAAGCCGCTCACCGATGACGCACCGACGCTCACCTTCAATACGCTCGGCCGTCATATCTCCCGCTTCGTCACGACCAAGGTCGTATCGACCAAGTCCCCGTGGCTTGCCCTCTGCCAGCCCGGTGACCTCCACTCCATTGCCATCAGCCACGGCGAAGGACGCTTCATCGCTTCCGATGAACAGATCCGGGCACTCGCAGCCAATGGCCAGATCGCGACACAGTACGTGGGGCCAGATGGCCAGCCGACCTACGACAGCCGCTACAATCCGAACGGCTCCTCGTGGGCTGTCGAAGGCATCACCAGTCCTGACGGACGCGTCCTCGGTAAGATGGGTCATACCGAACGCCGCGGCCAGAATGTCGCAAAGAACATCGCCGGTGATACCTACCAGCCACTCTTCGAAGCCGGTGTGAAGTACTTCAAGGGCTAATGGTCCATGCATAGAAAAAAACGCTCTCGTGAATGCGGGAGCGTTTTTGTTTAGGGCTCAAGGTTCAAGGTTCAGGGCCAACCCCGAACCCTGAACCTTAAAAATTTTCCTCCTAAAAACTATTTGACATGCACGTAAAAAAACTATATAATACTCCTTGTGAGATTTGTCCGGAAACCACTAGCCCCGGAGGAAGGATGACATCTTGCGGTTCTGTTTTTTATTCAGAAGGAGTCATTACTAATGAAAACAACATTCATGGCCAATGCGGGCAACATCACTCGCAAATGGTATATCGTTGATGCTGCAGGACTGACTGTTGGCCGTCTGGCTGCCAGCGTTGCCAAAGTTCTGACCGGCAAGAATAAACCTACCTACACACCGCATGTTGACACTGGTGACAACGTCATCATCATCAACGCAGATAAAGTCGTTTTCTCCGGCAAAAAAGAACTGAAGAAAGTTTACTTCCACTACACCGGATATATCGGCGGCGACAGATACCAGAAGGCTGGCGACGCTCTTCGTGAAAAACCGGTATGGGTCGTAGAACATGCTATCCGTGGCATGCTTCCGAAGAACAAGCTCGGTGCTCAGATGTACCGCAAGCTCCACGTATACGCAGGCGCTGAACATCCGCATGCAGCACAGCAGCCTGAAGAACTGAAATTTGATATCCGTTAACCAGAAGGGAAGGAAATAAGAAATGGCAGAAGCTACATACTACGGCACTGGCCGCAGAAAAACATCCGTTGCCAGAGTCCGTCTGGTACCGGGACAGGGTAACATCACAATCAATGGCCGTGATCTGAAGGATTACTTCGATCTCGCAACCCTCGAACTGATCATTAAACAGCCGCTCGAACTGACCGGCACCACCACCGCATATGACGTCATCGCTAACGTAAAAGGCGGCGGACGTACAGGCCAGGCTGGCGCTATCCGTCATGGCATCAGCCGTGCTCTCCTCGATGTCGATGGAGACTACAGAAAAGTTCTGAAAGTCGCAGGTCTCCTGACCCGTGATCCAAGAATGAAAGAACGTAAGAAATACGGCCTCAAGAAAGCAAGAAAAGCAAGCCAGTTCTCCAAACGTTAATCATTGGACGAATGCCGAAAACGCTCATGGATTTCCATGGGCGTTTTTTGATGCAGGAAAAGCAGAAACGAAGGGGACGAGCAGCATATGATGAAAGCGTATCATCCCGCCTTCCTCGCGGCTCCTCTTCTCTTTTATAAGCTGTTTCCCGTCCAAGATCCACCAACCAAGTGCATTTCCCTACTATTTCCTTCCTCTATGAAGTATAATAAGGAAGACCGATTCACCAAGGAGGATTTATGACTGCAAACGATATTCATGACGCGATAGAGACATTCGCTCGCTACGGTGTGCCGCGGGAGCGGATTTTTAATGAAGTCATGCGTGCGCGCTATCTGGACTATGTACTTTTCCTGAATCCGGAGAATGTCCAGTACGGGATCTCCATCGATGACCTGTACGAGAATATGAAGCGCACGGCAGACAAGCTGGGCATGTATGAGGGCGATGCAGATACCTATGCACGCGTTTATACACTTGCGCTCCGTGTGGAGCCGCTGGTCTTTGCGCCGGAAATGCCGACGGCGCCTGCCAAAGTGCATGCGCTGCTCGCAGAAGCGGTAAAGAAGGCAGAAGCTGCTGGGAATACGGTGCTTTTCACCGGCGCAGAAGAATATCTGCCTTACCTTGCCGGAATTTTCCAGGATCTCGGGGGAAAACGTATCGCCGTTGCGGTGAAGGATGCCATCTGGAAGGAGCGTCTCCACTACGTCTTCCCACGCGGCCGCGCGATGCTCGAGAGCGAACTCGCGGAAGATACCGAGCATTACGATTACATTTTTGATTTTGAAACAGACGGCATCGCAGCGCTGGCCGATTTGAGACAGCGCCTCGCCGAGAAAGGTGTGATGGACGTGATCATTCCTTCGGCGCTGCTGACGAAAGAGGGGGATGCTGCGCTGGCTGCCAGAAGAAGCTTGGCAGCAGAGAAGAAACTGACGGCTTTCTATGATACGGAAATCGGCGGGAACGAGTACGCTTACCTGCGCTTTGCCGGAGAGGCAGCTAAGACCGTGTCTTTCGGGCTGTCGGATTTTGCAGACGGCGTCTTCCGCGGCGTAGACCAGCTCTCGCTTCCGTCGGAAACCTTCATCGAAGCCGATGACTGGAACTATGATCTTTACGCTTTCAATGGTTCGCCGAGCGTGCAGATGCTCCTTTCTCAGAATATCGTTTCGCCTGATTTCACGCTTGGAGACGTTTTCTACGATGTACCGATGGAAGAAATTGAAACCGACCTGCCGCAGATTTCCCGGGAAGCGGTGACGGACTCGGGGGTGCGGATGGATCTTGCGTCGCATGTACCCCAGAAAACGCCGGTGGTTCTTCGCGTCCTTGCAGCAGGCGACCTCGTTCTGACCACGCTTGAAGGGCATCTTCGCACCGCTGTCGTAAATGAGCCTTGCGCTACATCTGACGAAGGCATCCTGGCCTTCCGCCCAGTGGATGACTATACCGGCGAATACGTGAAACTCTATTTCGATGGGAAACTGGGCGAACTTTTTCTCGCAACCATGAAAGCAGGGAAGCATTGGTATCTCACGACATCCCGACTCCTCCGTTTGCCCATTCCGCGGGCAGGAAAGGAGACCATGGAAGCCCTCACCAGACTTTGCGATGACCGTACCCAAGCTCTCGCTGCTGCGGAAGCCGCATGGAGAGAAGCCAAAGAAGAGAGCGTCAGAAGGATGGTCGGGAAATAGGTGTAACAGACTCTAAGGGCGCAATGGGTTTCTGATCTTTTGGGGAACATCGTATTCCCATCAATCAAAAACTTCTATTTCTCATTTCTCATTCGAGCAGAGCTTTCATCCGCAATCAAAGGACGCCTCGCTCCGCGGACTACCCCTGAACCCTGAACCTTGAACCCTAAACCCTATTTACCAAGAGGAGATTCAAAATGATGGAAACGAAAAAAATCGTACTGGCTACGCACAATCAAGGAAAGATCAGAGAATTTCAGAAAGCCTTTGCAGAGATCGGATGGCAAGCTGTGCCGATCGCAGACATTGCGGAGGTAGAAGACCCGGAAGAGACGGGGACGACCTTCGAAGAAAACGCGCTGCAGAAGGCCCGCTGCTATGCGAAGGCGGTGGATCTTCCCGTGCTCTCCGATGACTCGGGCATCATTGCCTGCGCGCTCGGAGACAGGCCTGGGGTATACTCGGCGCGCTATGCCGGACACCATGGCGACGATGAAGCCAATAACCAGAAGCTCATCCGAGACCTCGCCCCTTACACGGGGGATGACCGCAAGGGCTACTATGCCTGCGTCGTCGCACTTGTCTGGCCGGATGGCAGATCCCTTACGGGAAAAGGGACGTGTGATGGGATCATCCGTGATTTCTATCAGGGGGAAGGCGGCTTCGGCTATGATCCGCTCTTCTATCTGCCGGAATTTGGAAAAACCATGGCAGAGCTTTCGATGGAAGAGAAGAACCGGATCAGCCATAGAGGAAGAGCTCTCCGGGACTTACTGTCGAAAATAGGGAAATAGGGTTCAGGGCACGCCCCTCGGGGCGTCCTTTGATTGTTTGCAAAAGAGGGGGAGCAGGTTCTATAGGTTCAGAGGGGTCCGCGGGGGTGGTGCGGCGCATAAAAATCAAAAGCGCCGCGGAGGTTTGAAACTATCGGTTTACTCGTATCGTAAACCTAATCCCTAGCTACCAGTCACTAGTCACTT
>JAIJLI010000227.1 GCA_022722495.1 Dialister sp.
ATAGACATCAGCCATACCGCCGGAGCCGATCTTTTTGATCAGCTCATATCGTTCGTCAAGAATCTTTCCTATCATTGTTTGCTCCGTCTCTTGCTTATTGTTATTGGTCACGGAAATCTGAGAAATCGCCAATTCCACTGTGGGATCAGTATTTCCCTGAAGGGAGCAGCCCAGAAAAAACATGGCCGCTTTGCATCCGTTCCTCAGTTCTCATTCAAAAAGTGCCAGAATGACCGACACATTATCCCTTGCACCGGCGGCATAGACAAGCTCCATCAGCCTATGGCCCAGCGCGTCTATGTCCGTCTGTTCTTTACGGGGACTCTCTCCGATCACACGAGAGAGGGTATCATCCTCGACCATGCCGGAAAGACCGTCGCTGCAGAGGAGGATCAGCGTCCCCTTACTCACCGGAAAGCATCCCGTATCCACGGAAAGCAGCCGCTCGATACCGACCGCACGTGTGATCTCATTCTTTCTTGGATGCTGACGCATTTCCTCTTTAGAGATCTTACCTTCTGCTACCAGCTGCATTACGAAGGAGTGATCCACCGTCACCTGGGAGAGACTGCCATCCTGCCAGACATAAAGACGGCTGTCTCCCACATGCGCCCAGAAGACCTGTCCCTCCGAAAAGGCGCACACGACCATCGTCGTCCCCATCGAAGAGAGGGCTGGCGTCTTCATCTTTTCAGAGAGGATCGCATCATTCGCCGCCAGTACGGCTTCTTTCATGAGCGCTTCCGATACCGGTTCTTCGCATTTTCTCCGGAAAAAATCCTCTGCAGCAGAGACAGCAAGACGGCTAGCAAGCTGCCCGCCATCATAACCGCCCATGCCATCGGCCAGAAGATATACATCTGGTACAGAGAGCGAGATCGCATCCTCATTGATCTTCCGCACCAGACCGACTTTTGATTCCCCGTAAGTAAGTATCATACCCTGCCTGTCTTATCCAGGGAATGCCGATCGCGATCGACATTGATCCGATCGTATTCCCCTTGGAAGGCACAGCGTGATGAAGAGCTCCATCCCTGTGTCTCCCTTGAAATCCTCTTTACTGCTTCCAAAGACGCAACAAAGAGAGTGAAATAAGATTTGTACTAATACTAGCATTTTGCAGGAACATAGTCAATTTGGATTGATGGCCAAGTGGGAAAATCATGGCTGCTTTCCCGCGAAGGCCGCCCACCAGTGGGAATTTTCATCGGGTATACCGCGCCGAGTGGGAATGAAGCGAAGCACGGAAGCGGTATCATCTCCCGCTGCCTCTGAAAGCTCGGCATGAACCCCCAAATATATGCTCCCCGAATTTCTAATCTGGTGTTCTCTTGTTCGCCCCTTTTCCGTGAAGTAATATAATTTCAGAGATGAGAGCGACGAAAAGCCTAATGGAATGGAGGATTGATGTCCATGAGAAAAACCGTAATGATTCTGATCGCAGCCATTCTTTTATGTGGCTGGAATGTCAATGCAGACAGCATGGCCGGCGAAGAGACGTATGAGATCGTGACTGTACAAGACAATGATACACTCTGGGATATAGCAGCAAAGAAAGTCGATGATCGAATGGATGTACGAAAATACATCTACGAAGTGCAGCAGCTGAATCATCTGGGCGATGCATGCATACTGACGCCGGGAAGCAAGCTGAAGCTCCCTGCCGTCAAAGAGTGATCCGCCAGAAAAGCGGTCAAGATCTAGGGAAACGCTGATTCAATCGCAGACAATCAAAAAGCCAGTGGGTGTGAAAAAGTATTCACACCCACTGGCTTTTTGCGCGGCGCAGAAAAATCAGCCGACAGAAACGAGCTCGATCTTGAAATTCAGCTCCTTGCCTGCCATTTCATGATTCGCATCAAAGGTGATAGTCGTATCGGTCTTGGCAGTGACCTTGACAGGGAAACGCTGTCCCATCGGGCCGGAAAGGTACACTTTTTCTCCGACTTCCAGCTCTTCGGATCCCGGCATCTGCTTCTGCTCGATGGTCAGGATGTTGTCCGGATCCGGCATGCCGTAGGCTTCCTCCGGCATCAGGTGGATATTCTTGATCTCTCCGACTGCCATATCCTTGACCGCTTCATCGAAGCCTTTGATCATCTGGCCAGCACCGCAAAGAAATTCGATCGGATCTCCTCTGTCATACGAGGAATCAAACTTGGTGCCGTCGTTAAAGGTACCTTCGTAGTGGACTTTGACTTTTTTGTTCGTGTTGCTCATAATGATTCTCCTTTTTATAGATAAATACATATAAAGACATGACAGATGAACGGCGCAGCGTTTATTCCCTGCCGCCTCCACAGGAGGGGCTCGGAAGGGCGCTGTCTCATTTCTTATTTTACCGTCCGGCTCGTTTTAGAAATTCGTCTTCATCGATGACAGGGATGCCTTTGGCTCTGGCTTTTTCCAGCTTACTGCCGGCATCCTCTCCGGCAACGACAAGCGTGGTCTTGTTCGTGACAGAGCTCTGGGTATCACCGCCCTGCTGCTTGATGAGATCCGAAGCTTCACGGCGGCCCATGCGGGTAAGCTTGCCGGTCAGTACGACCATCTCGCCTTCGAAAGCGCCGCCTACATGTTCTTCTTCGATTTCCTCCATCGAGACGCCGGCATTGCGAAGCTTGTCGATGATCATGAGATGCTTCATGTCATGAAGATAGTCGAAAAGGCTACCTGCGATGACTTTGCCGATACCTTCCGTCTCTTGTATATCACTCACATCGGCCTCCATGAGTGCACTCATGTTATGATAGCGCTTCGCGATGAGCTCAGCCCCTTTTTCACCGAGGAAACGGACACCCAGTCCGAAGAGGAGCTTTGCAAGGCCACGCCCCTTGCTGTCCGCGATGGCAGCGATGAGATTCTGTGCACTCTTTTCCCCCATACGCTCGATCTGTTCGATATCTTCCTGCTTCAGGGTATAGAAATCAGATGGATCATTCACGAGATGGTAGGCGATCAGGCTGTCCACAACGGATGGTCCCATGCCGTCGATATTCATCGCATCACGCGAAGCAAAGTGAATGAGTTTCTCACGGACGACACCGCCGCATTCGGGATTCGTGCAGCGGAAAGCCGCTTCGCCTTCGATGCGACTGACCGCACCGCCGCAGACAGGACATACCGCAGGCATTTCGAATGGCACCTCTGTGCCGTTTCGCTTCTCCTTCAGAACCTTTGCGACCTCCGGAATGATTTCTCCGGCCTTGTAGATGAGGACATAGTCTCCCTCACGGATGTCTTTCTCCCGGATGAAGTCCAGATTGTGCAGCGTCGCACGCTTCACGGTCGTCCCCGCAAGATGCACCGGCGTAAGGTCAGCCGATGGTGTCAGCACGCCTGTCCGCCCCATCGTGACGACGATCTTCTCTATGCGCGTCTCGGCTTCTTCCGGCGGATATTTGTAAGCCATCGCCCACTTCGGATCTTTGACGGTCGCTCCCAGCGCACGCTGCTCGCTGAAATCATTCACCTTGATGACCATGCCGTCGGTATCATAGCCGAGGTCATGTCGCTTTACTTCCCACTCATTCACCCCTTCGATGACTCCTTCGATGGAGCTCCATTTCCGATAGTTCGGATTCACCTGAAAGTGGAAATCGGAAAGCTTCTTCAGCAGTTCCTCCTGGCTTTTGATCTCCATGCCTTCGATGTCCCCGAGCGCATAGGCAAAAAAGGCCAGATTCCTTGACGCCGTCACATGGGGATCGAGCTGACGCAGAGAGCCTGCCGCCGCATTGCGGCAATTCGCAAAGGGCATGATGCCCGCCTCATCGCGCGCTTCATTCAATGCGATGAAGGATCTCCGCGGCATGTACACCTCGCCGCGCACCTCCAGATAGGGCGGCGCATTCTCGATATAGAGAGGAATGGTGTGAATGGTCTTTACATTCGCCGTCACATCTTCCCCCACGCGGCCATCCCCTCGTGTCAGACCCTGGATGAGACTGCCGTTCTCATAGATGAGATTCATGGAAAGCCCGTCGATCTTCAGCTCCGTGATATACTCCACATGGTCTGCACCAAGCCCTGCCTTCACGCGGCGGTCAAAGTCCCGAAGCTCGTCCGCATTGAATGCATTTGCCAGCGAAAGCATGGGCTTTCTGAAGCGCACCTTCCGGAAATCATCGGACGCTTTCCCGCCGACACGCTGCGTCGGGGAGTCCGGTGTCACCAGCTCAGGATATGCTTTTTCCAGATCCACCAGCTTCCGGTACATATGGTCGAATTCAAAATCCGAGATCTCCGGCCGGTCCAGCACATAGTACAGGTAGCTGTG
>JAIJLI010000228.1 GCA_022722495.1 Dialister sp.
CCCCGACCTTCTCCAGAAGCTCGCCGCCACCAGTTACGGCAAGAACTGCAAGGAGTTCACCCCGATGCAAGTCTCCTACATCCTCTACTTCCTCGGTGAGCCCTAATCCTGTTCCGCCTAATCTATTGCATGTATCTACCATACACAGAAATTGGTCAGCAAGTTGCTGACCAATTTGCCAATTTGCCTCAACTTGGAATAAAAAATAGTAGCCAACCCATAGATGGTGGTATGTTACCACCTTAAAATCTTTACTTTTTTACCTTTTTACTTTTTTACCTTTAAAAATCCCAGAAAAAGCTTGCAGATATGAAAATAAAACCGTAACTTTGCGGTATTGTTTTTAAACAGAATAGTTATGAAGTACTTAGGCTATCATCCCGATCGATTGAAAAACCTTCTGAATACCCTTCAGTCACTCAATGAAAATGAACTGATACAACAGCAACAATATCTGCCGACAACTGAGGAACTGGAGATTTCCGGCTTTACAGATGCCGAACTCAGAGCCTACGACAAGTTTTGGGATTCCGTAAGTGTTGAAAGAACCCTTCTGGATGACAGATACCAGAAAGGAATGGAAAAAGGAATGGAAAAAGGTAGAGCTGAAGGCAAACATGAGGCCAACACAGAAACTGCACAACGTTTGTTGGCAATGGGAATTTCTGCCGAACAGGTTGCCAAAGCTACCCAGCTACCTTTGGAAATCATTAAGAATCTGAGCAATTCATAAAAAGTTCAAGTTTCGCAAGTGGTTTAAGTACGGGCTGAATGCCCAAAAGTTCTAGAAACAGCATGTCCTGAATGCCCCAAAGTTCCAGAAGCAGCATGTCCTGAATGCCCAAAAGTTCCAGAAGCAGCACGCCCTGAAAGGGCAGAAGCTCCTAGCCCAGAGCATCGCCCTGGGTTATTATGGGCGCAAGCCTGTCGCCCTGTAAGGGCAAAAGCTTTCAATACCAGGCAATTAATAAAGCTTTTGCCCTTACAGGTAGGGTGTGTGGGGCAAAACTTGCGAAACTTCAGAACAACCATTTTATCCACCCAACGGTGTATATTGCAAAAAAGGGTCTATACACCCTTTTGTCGAGGTGTATAGACCCTTGGAACAACCGCAAAGTATGGGTTGATAATTATTTTCAGATGATTGGTTTTCCTGTCAGCTTAGGACTTTACCACATATCTTCATTTCCATCATCTGGACTTTTTCCTCCATTGAAGCTAGGAGCTTCTGACCCTGCCAGTAACTGTTGGGCTTTTATCTCATGCACCTGAATTTCAGGTTTTACATATTCTTTCTTCATATTGTTCTATTTTTATTTGATTATTACTTTCTTGTTGTTCTTGATGTATATGCCCTTTGTCGGGTTGCTTATCTTTCTACCTTGAAGGTCGAAGATTCCTTCAATAGTGCCATGACGCTGCACGTCAGTACCAATAATGGTTATTCCCTCTATGCCTGTTGTCTCGTTGCCGCTACCGAAAACAAAGCTGCGAGCAAGTGATGCCGATGATGGGTCTTTTGCTTCATTTTCAGATACTTTCAGATAAGCCTTTCCAGGAGTCGCTTTGAGGCTTGTTCCGTCGCTGCTATTGTTAGCTTTGTCCACACTGAGGTAGAAGCCGAGACGTTCTTTATTTGTAGCATTTTTATACGTGAGACGATAGAGTTTACAACCAGTTTCTGCTGTTACAGTCTGAGCTTCAGCTGGTGTAGCCACAAGGTGGTTGACATCAGAGGAAACTTTTGTCAAGTCATTTGTCTCGTTTGCCTTTGCATTGACATACTCTCCGTTAGTCTTCAGTAGCACACCCTCGTCCTTTGCCACTTGGTTGCCGTTGCGCTGTGTCAATGTCATCTTGCCACCGCTTACCGTTGCGTTGTAAACATTAAGCGTTCTGTCTGACGGAACTGAAAGGGTTACATCGTTTGTCTGATTGCTGAATGTTGCCCAATATGTATCGTTGTCATTTGCATCCTTGTCGCCCTGTGCTGCCCTGATTATCTTATAGTCAGAGCCGAGAACAGGGTATTGGTCCTTAGGGTCGGTACTGATGTTCTGTCCCCACGTTTGTGTGCTGCAGTTCTGCTGCAATTGCCAGGTAAGCCAGCCCGAAGCAAGCTGCTCTGCCGTAGGGGTGAGACATTTGGCAGTGTTGTCGACGTTGTTATCAAACCATTTAATGCCAGATTGTAGCACAGGCACATCGGTCTGGGCTACACCGTCAACATAGATGTTACCCGTATTGGCCAAGATACCGCTTGCTTTCATAAGTTGATTTGTGCCTGCAATAGTGCCTACGAAGTCTGATTGTGCTTTGAGGTAGATATTTCCGAAATTTGCACAGTTACTGATTTCAATGTTCCATGGAGAACCGAGCAAACCGCCAACTGCACAGTCACTGCTATTTACTGTTCCGGTAACATGGATTTCACCATAGTTGGCACAATTTATCAGTATGGTGGTCATTCCGTCGCTTCCACCAGCAATGCCACCAGCCCAACCTGTTCCTGTAGTAATTTTACCATAATTACTGCAATTGGACGCCTCATCCTGGATAGTTGAAATAACACCTGCTGCATTATATGTGCTGGCCGTCACATCGGCACGATTTATGCAGTTTTTTACACTTCCACGACAACCGCTTATGCCATAAATATCGCTAAAACCAGCAATACTGCCACTTATAACTTCTATATTCTCAAACGTGGCATTATAGCCCGAAGCACACACTGCGGCAATATCAGTTTTGCCAACTATTTGAACGCTGGCCATCTTCAAATTTTTGACAGATGTTTTTTTAGTGGTTGGTTCTACGTGTCCTAAAAGCCCAAAACATGAACCATCCTGGTCATTTATATAGAGATTGGATATCGTGTGGCCGTTTCCGTCAAAAACGCCATCAAAACGATATTCACCATTATACTTGTAAATGCCGTTTTTCGCAATCGGCATCCAGTTGTCTTTGCCCTCGCCACACATGGTAGAAAGGTCGATGTCGTTCATAAGTTGGGCACACGCCGTGGTGTGCACCACGTTGTCGCCACTCTCGCCATTCACATAGCTGGCATACCACTTGAGTTCCTCTGCTGTGGTAATGAGGAACGGACTTTCACTGCTGCCATCTCCTCCCGAAGGCTGAGTCTGCGCCCATCCACATTGCGGAATGAGCAATGCCATCACGAGCAGCAGCATCGTGAATAGCCTGTTTCTTTGTTTTTTGTTATTCATATCTGTAAATTATTATTGTTATTCTACTTTCTTACATATTTTCTCTCATTGCCATTATATATACTGCCAATCCCAGAAATGTCACAAGGAACAATCCGAGAAACAGATAGATATAGTATCTCCCTCTCTTGATGAAATCACAGAAGCTGTAACGAGCCTTGTAGTTTTCATCAAGATAGATCCTGTAGTCTTGAAAACCATAGCATAGCCCATGACGATGGCGAAAAGCAGAAGAAACAATGCCACAAAGAATATAGCCTGTTCCTCTTTTGTGAAAGTCAGAATTATATTTTCCATGGTGCAAAGATAGTGTTTTTCTTCGGAAAAAGGTGTCCACTTCCCCCACTTAGGTGTCTACTTCCTACAAAATAGGTGTCTACTTGGTGGGGGAAGTAGACACCTAAGGCGTGATTTTATTGTATTTTCGCTCTCCAGACAGTTGGGGAGCAACCTTCTTTCTCTTTGAATATGCGATAGAGATAGGAGCGTGAAGAGAAGCCACATTCGGCAGAAATGATGTCGTTGTTGTAGTCGGGATAGTCGAGCATCATCTTTTTTGCTGCCTCGAAACGTACCTCGGCAAGCCAGATGCGGAAGGTGGAGTTTAGGCACGCAGTGAAGTAGCGTGACAGCTCGTTCTTGGAAATGTTCAGCGAGCGTGACAGGGTGAACATGTTTACTGAAGTGTCTTTGTAGCCCAAATCAGCACACCACTTGTCGAGCATTTCCTTGATAAATGCCTGACGCTCCTGAGAAAACGACTGTAAATTTTCTTTATCGCCGATAGGTTCTGCATACTGCCCATTGGAGCTTTCCAAAGATGCTCCCCCATTTTCTGTTTCTTCATCTGCTATGGCTGCGCTTTCTTCTTCCTCCTTATCCAAGAGTTCCTCGGTAGGAACGTAATTGTAGCCCAATGCCACAAAACTCAGGTTGAAGAAAAGAATTGAGAGCAAAGCCAACGGTCCTATTATATATAATAAGGTGGTAGAGAGGATGACGAAAGGCATGGTAAGGGTAGAGAAGAACAGGGCGAATACAC
>JAIJLI010000229.1 GCA_022722495.1 Dialister sp.
CCCTATCCGCCCCTTCGGGGCACCTTCCCCTCGAGGGGAAGGCTGACGATACGGGAATACCGTCATCTAAAATGCGGCGAAGCCGCCACCTTCATTCCTCATTCGAGCAAAGCTTTCATGCAGGGTCAAGGGACGGCACGCCCCAAGGTCTCACCCCCCAGCCTGACTATTTTGCCAAAAAGGATTTCCAACATGACCAAAGAAACCAAGATCGGTATGACCGCCCTTCTCTTCTTCCTTGCGATCGGCATCACTGCCCTCCTTCTGCATCCGATGGAGCGCCTCTTCCCGACCACCTTCCCCGTCTATGCTGTCTTTGATGATGCGCAGGGCATCACGCCAGGGGCTTCCGTGCTCCACGCCGGCGTCAAGGTCGGGCGGCTGAAAGCCATCACCATCGAAGAAGGCAAGGCCGTCCTTCACCTTGAGATCGATCGGAAAGCGACGATCCCCAAGGATGCGGCATTCTCCATCACAACTTCCGGACTCATCGGTGACACCTATGTCAAGATCTCAGGCGGAGATCTGTCTGCCGGCGTCCTTGCAAGCGGCGCAACCGTCACCGAACGCAAAGACCCCCGCATGGATGCGCTCATGGACAAAGCCGATCACCTCATGGACAGCGCCGAAAAAATGCAGCAGGCGATCGGGCAGTATCAGTGACTGATGACTGGGGACTTGAATCCCACTTTCGGACATCGCCATTATTTATACTGCGGCAAAGCCGCCACTACAATCCTGAACCTTGAACCCTGAACCCGCTCAACCTGATACCCTCTTCTTGACTTTCAGTCTATTTCCTCCTTGATTTCTTTCTGCGAATTACATATAATAAATTCTATGTTGTTTTATCATAGATAGAGGAGAACCACAGAGTGATAGAAGAAATCGTCAAAAGAAGAAGCATCCGTCATTTCCTGCAGAAGCCGATCCCGCAGGAAGATCTGGATGAGATCCTGACTGCCGGACTTTGGGCGCCATCCGAAAAGAATGCCCAGCCGTGGAAATTCATCGTCATCCGCGGACAGGAACGCAAAGCCATGGTCAAACGCCTGAAGGAAGGCATCATGAGAAACCGCAAGGGCGACGAGACGGCCATTTTCAGCAAGGGCTATGAAAAATTCATCCCGTCTGCCATCTACACCGCACGCGTGCTCGAACAGGCGCCGGTCATCGTCTTTGTCATCAATACCAAGGGCAATGACTACCGCAAGTCCTACCCCAGCGACCAGTACATGATGGAGCTCGCTGACATCCAGTCCATCAGCGCAGCGATCCAGAACATGTGCCTCGAAGCGACGGCGCATGACATCGGCAGTCTCTGGACTTGCAATGTCTTCTTCGCTTACGATGAGCTGAAGGAATGGCTCGGCGAAGAAGGGGAGATGGTCGCTGCCATCGCTTTCGGCTACACCGACAAGGAAGTCAAGCCGATGCCCAGAAAGCCGCTCGAGGAAGTCGTCGAATACCGCGGCGATTACCCCGAAGAATGGAAGGCTATGCTGAAATAAAAAAGGCTGTAGACTTTGTCTACAACCTTTTTTTATTGATGGGTTCAGAAGGTTCAAAGGGTTCAAAGGGTTCAAGTGGCGGCTTCGCCGCCTTTTTAGATGATGATTATCCCGTATCGCCAGCCTTCCCCTCGAGGGGAAGGCTTAGGCGGAGCAACGCTTCGCGTTGATTTTTATAAAAGGCGATGCCCGAAAGTGGTGGGGATAGCGATACGGAGGAAACGCATTTCCAACATATGGGGGGAGCCAACCCCGTCTCGCTACGCTCGACAGCCCCTTCCAGAGGAAGGGGCGAGAATGTGGGGCGTTTTGAGTGTATCTACCCCTCCTTCCTTTGGAAGGAGGGGCCCGCAGGGCGGAGGTTGGGTGACGCAGGGCGGAGTGAAAGATGATGCAGATGGAAAAACGTTTTTGCACAAATCACTGTTAACAAGAGTACCCTATCCACCGCCCCTGCGGCGCACTGGCGGTATGAAAGAGAGTGAGAAGGAGCATCTCAAGGAGGCGATTTATGAAAGCACCCGAATGGCGCAGTATACATAGTGGCGACACCCGAAAGCAGCATGCAAGTCACTGATGCACGCTGACCACGCCGACGGCGGCGATGATGAGTGCCATCCCGAGAAGCTCAAAGGATCCGAAGTCCTGCCCGAAGACGGCAAAGGCGAGAAGAATGGACGAGAGCGGCTCCAGGGCTGCGATGATGCTGGCCTCTGCCGGAGAAATATACTTCGTGCTTCCGAGATAGAGGACGAAGGAACAGATCGTACCCACGATGACCACAAAAAGGAAGGCCAGCCCGACAGAAAGATCCACCGCACCGGTGAAGGGGAAGAGCCCCATGAAGGGCAGGAAGGAAAGCCCTGCGATGACCATGCCCCAGCCCACGACGATGGGCGCGCCGTACCTCTTGATCATGCCGACCGGCTCTACCGTATAGAGCGCGCATGCCGCGGCGGCCAGAAGTCCCCAGAAGAGAGCCTTTTCAGACAGCGCGAGACTGCCAAAATTTCCATGTGTCGCGATGAGCACGGTCCCCACGAAGGCAAAGATCGTGCAGAAAATTTCCACTAGGTGCGGCAGCCGCCGCTCCGAAAGGCAGTACCAGAAGATGATGAGGATCGGCATCAGATACTCCAGGACCGTTGCCGTCGGCGCATTGCTGTACTTGATGGCCGCAAAATATCCGTACTGCGTCCAGATCATTCCCAGCATACCGAAGACCAGGATCCGTATCCGGTCTTTTTTATTTTGCCAGATCGACCAGATGCCTGTTTGTCCCGTCAATGAAAAAATAAAAAGGAGTAGCACACCGGCCGACAGCAGCCGGCAGAAGGTCAGCCACTCCGGGGAGATGTCGCGGTTCACGAGCAGGTACTGCCCCGCGATCCCGCTCGCCCCCCAGCAAAGCGCGCCCAGCGCGCACTGCAGGATGCCTTTGATCCGAGTATTCAATGGTTCCCTCCGATGGGAAAACAGTGTAAAGGAAAACGATCTCGCTGTCGCACGAAATGACAGCACGAGAGGGGCGATGGGCTGCCCGCAGAGGTCTTCTTCCCATCCCTCACTTTTCGCCGACTATTTCAGATCCCTGTAATTCACGACCTTCACGGCTTTATCCGCGATCATCCGTCTCACCTTCGGCGAGACGATCGCCTGCATCTCCGCTTCGAAGTCATGCTCCCAGTCGCAGGCGGGAATGAGCTTTTCATTATCTGTACCGGGATGCATCATGACCTCCGTCGTGCCGGGGCGCAGATCCTTCAGGATATGCAGGAAATGCCCTTCATGCACCGCTTCGCCTGCCACGATGCCCGCGAAATGATCCGGCACGCGGAAATGACGGCGCTTCGCCTTCCAGAGGGAGAGCTCCGACAGCGTGAAGAGTCCGAGGCGGCCGATGAGCTGCCCCATACCGGCAAAGGCCGTGAAGAGCGACGTCCGGGAGATACGCACGGCGTCAAGATGCAACGACGCGGCGACATCGAGCGAGATATCGATCACCCCCGGCAGCATGTGCATGTGCTGGTGACTGTCGACATGCGTCAGAAAAAGACCGGTCCTTTCCATTTTCGCAGCCTGCGCCATGAGCTCACGCCGTACATCCTCCATGGCGATCTGCCCCTTGAGAAAATGCTTCACAAATTCGACGTGGTTATCAAAAAAGACACCCTCTTTAGTCACGAGCGAGGGAATATCCTTCGCTTCGCATACAGGAAATCCGTTCACAAGCGTCAGATGGATGCCGACGCCCAGCTCGGGGTGACATCTGGCCACCTCGACCGCATCATCAAAGGCCTTGCCGCCCGGCATGAGCGTCGCAGAGCGCAGACAGCCCTCCTCCACGCAGCGCTTGACGGCCTGATCGATAAGAACATGCCGGCCAAAGTCGTCGGCATTGACAAGAAGTTGATAGTTTGGCATAAGAGTCCTTTATAAATAGGGGGGCAGGGCCCCCCCTTGTTTCCGTTTGAAAACCTCGCTTGAATGAGAAATGCGAAATGATGGTGCGGCGCATAAAAATCAGAAGCACCGCAGGATTTGGATAGCGCTTCGCGCCGTCATCCCCCTAAGCGCAGCCGAGAGTTTCCCTTGCACGGCGGTCTGTAGCACAAAGGCACTGGCAGGGAACCGACGCTCTGGTGCTACGTATTCCTGCTTTCACACAGGCATCGTTTATCGGTCTGCAAGAAAGATTTCTCGCTTCGCTCGAAATGACGATACGGGAGTCTGATGTCTACTAGTCACTAGTCACTAGT
>JAIJLI010000230.1 GCA_022722495.1 Dialister sp.
GCGTTCTGCAATAAAGATTGAGGGCTACGCTCGAAATGACGATACGCGCGAAGCGCTATCAAAATGTTGCGGCGCTTCATCATTTTTGCGCCGACCCCTTTGACCCCTTTGACCCCTTTGAACCCGCAGAACCCACTGAACCCGCTGAACTTCTTTCGTACGCAATCAAGGGCCAGCACGCCCACGGGGCTAACCCTGAAGTTTGAAAGCAGAGATTAGGTTCGGGGTTCAGGTTGATGGGTTCAGGGTTGTGGTGGCAGCTTCGCTGCAAAATATATATTTGCGGCGGAGCCGCCACCACCATTTCTCATTTCTAATTTCGCATTTCTAATTCGTGCAAAGCTTTCATCCATAATCAGTGGACGAGCCGCCCTCCGGGCTAACCTTGAACCCTGAACCCTGAACCCTGAACCCGACAACCTTCCCTCTTTTTCCATTGTATTCTATGCTTTATTGTGCTAAAATGGGATTAGAAATTATACAATGTATGAATATGCGTGTTATAATATAAGACGTATACAGTTGGGAGGTCGTTTCATGAAACCGGTCATTCATGTCGGCATCGATGTGGGATCCACAACGGTCAAAGTGGCGGCTTTGTCGCCTTACATGAAACTTTTATTTGGCAGGTATGAGCGGCATATGTCGGATATCCGCCATATGGCGATGGTACTTTTGCATGAGCTCAAGGAGAAGTTCTCGGGCTATCGCATCACGGCTTCGATCTCCGGCTCAGGCGGTATGGGACTTGCGAAGGTGATGGGGCTTCCTTTCTGTCAGGAGATCTTGGCGGAGACGAAGGCGGTGCAGACGTTCCACCCGGAGACGGATGTCATCATCGAGCTCGGGGGTGAGGATGAGAAGATCACGTATCTTCAAAATGGCGTGGACCAGCGCATGAATGGCGCGTGTGCCGGTGGGACGGGGGCCTTCATCGACCGCATGGCGTCTCTCCTCTCGGTGGATGCAGCCGGGATGGGAAAGCTCGCAGAGAAGGCGGAGCGGATCTATCCGATCGCATCTCGCTGCGGGGTCTTTGCGAAGACGGATATTCAGGCGCTTTTGAATGAAGGAACGTCGAATGAGGATATCGCGCTCTCCGTCTTTCAGTCGGTGGTGAACCAGACGGTCTCGGGGCTGACCTGCGGCCGCCCGATCCACGGGAAGGTGGCATTCTTAGGCGGTCCTTTGACGTATCAGCCGATGCTTCGCAAGCGCTTTCAGGAGACGCTTCACATCGCAGATGAGGATATGATCGTCCCTCGTCACGGGGAGCTCTATGTGGCGATCGGGGCGGCGCTGTCTGCGATGCATGACAAGCCGATGGATCTTGACAGCTGGCTCTCTCGCATGGAAGAGGAGAAGGATGTCCGCCTTGGCACATCGAAGACGCTTCCCCCGCTTTTTGAGGGAGAGGCGGACTACGAGGCATTCAAGGAGCGGCACAGTCATTTCCGTGTGCCGCGGGGCGATATTTCTGCGGCGAAGGGCTCTGTCTGGCTCGGCATCGATGCGGGCTCGACGACGATCAAGGCGGTACTGCTCGATCAAGAGGATCGCATCCTCTATGAGTACTATGGAGGAAATCAGGGGACGCCGCTTTCGGGTGCGCGCCGGATCCTGGAGGATCTGTATGCCAAGCTCCCGGAGGGCGTGACGATCGCCGGAGCGGGTGTGACAGGCTATGGTGAGGAGCTCATCAAGCGGGCGCTTGAGACGGATGTCGGGGAAGTGGAGACGATGGCACACTATCGCGGTGCAAAACATTTCCTCCCCGATGTCACGACGATCCTTGATATCGGAGGGCAGGATATGAAGTGCTGCCGCATCAAGGATGGTGCGGTGGATGATATCCTTCTCAATGAGGCCTGCTCGTCGGGTTGCGGGTCGTTCCTTGATACCTTTGCCCGGTCGCTGGGGATGGATATCGGGCATTTCGCCAAGATCGCTCTCTTAGCCAAGCATCCGGTGGATCTGGGCTCGCGCTGCACGGTCTTCATGAATTCCCGTGTGCGGGAGGCACAGAAGAATGGCGTCTCGGTCGCAGATATTTCTGCGGGTCTATCCTACTCGGTCATCAAGAATGCGCTCTACAAGGTCATCCGACTGAAGAAGGCGTCTGACCTGGGCGAGCGGGTCGTGGTGCAGGGCGGGACCTTCTACAATGATGCGGTGCTTCGCGCGCTGGAGCTGCTCCTCGGAAGAGAGGTCATCCGTCCGGATGTGGCGGGGCTGATGGGGGCGTATGGCATGGCGCTCATCACGCGGGATACCTGTCCGGCGGGGCATGTGTCCACGCTTGTGACACCGGAGAAATTGAAGGCGCTGTCGTATACGAATGAAATGAAGCGCTGCCCGGGCTGCGGCAATCACTGCATGATCACGCTGACGCGATTCAATGATGGCCGTGCCTTCGTCTCGGGGAATCGCTGTGAGCGCGGGGCTTCCCTCATGCTGACGGGCAAGAGCGCGCCGCACTCATCGCTTCCGAATATGTACCGCTGGAAGGAGGATGTCATCTGGCATCGCCGTCCGCTTTCTCCGAAGGAAGCGAAGCGCGGCACGGTCGGCATCCCGCGCGTGCTCAATATGTATGAGGATTTCCCCTTCTGGCATGCCTTCTTCGGACGCCTCGGCTATCGTGTCCTCACATCCTCGGAGCAGATCCGCGAGATCTCTACAGAAGCGATGGAGACGATCCCGTCGTATTCCGAGTGCTTCCCGGCGAAGCTCGCCCACTCGCATGTGGCAGATCTCGCGAAGCACCATCCGGATTTCATCTGGTATCCCTGCGTCGACAAGGGGCCGGATGAGGGCAGTACGAACAGCTACCACTGCCCGATGGTCGCATCGTATCCGGAAAATATCGAAGCGAATATGGATGAGATCTTAAGGAAGTACAAGGTGAAGCTGCTGCATCCCTTCCTGCCGCTGCATGCGCCGAAGCGGCTCTTGAAGCAGCTGAAGAAGGTCTTTGCGCCGATGGGCATCTCTTCGTCCGAGCTTGAGAGTGCGATCTATGCGGGCGAAGCGGCGGAGCGCGAGTACAAGGAAAGACTGCTCGCTGAGACGAAGCGGGTGCTGGCGGAGATCAGGGAGAAGCATGAGATCGGCATCGTGCTCGCCGGACGTCCGTACCATGTGGATCCGGCGGTGAATCACTCGATCCCGGATCTCATCAACCAGCTCGGCATGGCGGTGCTTTCGGAAGACGGCATCGCGATGGTCGGTGGTGAATATCCAAATCTCCGCGTCATGAACCAGTGGACGTGGCACAGCCGCCTCTACCGTGCGGCAGACTATGTGACGCGCCATCCGCATCTGGAGCTTGTCGAGCTGAATTCCTTCGGCTGCGGGCTGGATGCGGTCGTGACGGATCAGGTGCAGGAGATCATGCACCAGCGCGGCCGGCTCTATACCTGCCTCAAGATCGATCAGAGTTTGAACCTAGGCGCTGTACGCATCCGTCTGCGTTCGCTCAAGGCAGCCATCGAGGAGCGCGGCGAAGAGACGGGAAGCGCAAAGCCGATCGAGTATCCGAAGGCGGTCTTCACGGAAGCGATGAAGCGCGACAAGGACTACACCATCCTGGCACCGGAAATGTCGCCCATTCATTTCCCCATCATCGAAGCCGCGGTTCAGCGGGAGGGCTACCACATCGAGATCATCCCGCCGATCCATGAGGATATCGACAAGGGGCTTTCCTGTGTGAATAACGACGCCTGCTATCCGGCGATCATCACCATCGGCTCTCTCATGCGTGCGCTCACGTCAGGAAAATATGATCTTTCCAAAACGGCAGTCATGCTGTCCCAGACGGGCGGCATGTGCCGCGCCAGCAACTACGCGGCCCTGCTGCGCAAGGGCCTGCGCGACGCCGGATACCCGCAGGTCCCCGTCATCGCCCTGTCCGTCCAGGGCATCGAGGACAACCCCGGCTTCCACCTCGGCATCCCGCATATCCACAAGGCCATCCAGGCCTTCGTCATCGGCGACGCCATCCAGTCGATGCTGCTGCGCGTGCGCCCCTATGAGGCCACCCCCGGCTCCGCGATGGACCTGTACCGCACGTGGGACGGATACGTCCAGGAGTGGATCACCTCGGGACGCGTGGCGGCCCTGGGGGGACGCGTCTCCTACGGAAAGATCATCCGCGAGTGCGTGCGCGCCTTCGACGCCCTGCCCCTGCGCGATATTCCGCGCAAGCCGCGCGTCGGCCTGGTCGGCGAGATCCTCGTGAAGTTCCA
>JAIJLI010000231.1 GCA_022722495.1 Dialister sp.
AGTGAAGACATTAACAGTCTTATCTGCTTCCTGAGCTGACGCACTAACGCAACTCAAAGCAATAACACCTGACAGTAATACTTTATTTAATTTCATAATCTTAATCTTATTATTAATTTAAATATTTGTTTAAGAGTTTATTAGTCAGCGACAAGTGAATTGTCGCCAACTAGATGTTTCTTAAATTATTCAACAGTAATGTTATACTCCTTAGTTGTCTCAACACCAGAGTAGTCAACTGCCTTGTAAACGACAGTGTAGTTACCCTCATCTTTAGCTGTGAACAATACCTTCTGAACGCTACCAGAGAATGGAGTCTTAGCAGGAGTCTTACCGTCCATCAATGTTACATCAGCACCTGACTCCTTAACATATACAGACTTCTTGTAAGCAGGAGCGAGGAGTTCACCTGTCCAAGATGTAGCAACGAGAACAGTAGAACCTGTACCTGTCATACGTGTACCACGTGTACCCTTCAATGTGCTAAGAACATTCCAAGAGTTAGTCTTGGTGCTCTTGTAAAGCAATGTAGGCTGCAATAACTTGTTAACATTACCAATGTTAGCATTGATCTTCTTAAGCAAGTTGTTTACTGGAGTGATTGCATTGTCCCACTTTGTAGCAGCATTCTTGATAGCATCCTTAACTGGCTGCAACTTTGTGTTGAGCTGGTTGTTCAGCTCTGCAACAACATCAGCGATTGTACTATCAGTTGTTTTAATCTTGTAAACGTTCTGAACATGTCCACCCTCGAGGTCTGTAGAAGTAATCTTCTCAACCTCAGTTACATTCTTAATTTCAGAACCATCAATTGGAGCACCGTTCTTTTCGAACCAAGCCTTCTTTGTAGCCTCGTCATACTGAACTGTAACATCAGCTAATGCAACAATTGTATAAACATTGAGGTTCTTCTTGTCTTCTGAAAGTTCAACCTGTACATCAAGAGCATTCATGAACTTACCCAACTTATCAGACATAGTAGGCAACAGATACTTATCAAGAGCAACACCAAGGTCTGCCAAGCTCTGATTGTCCTTCAATGTATTGTAAGACAATGGCTTAACAGCGAATGCTGCCATATTGTAAGTAGGAGCAACCTGATGCTTCTCAACTAAAGCGCCCTTAGAGCCATCCTCGTTTGTAACAGTTGGATCATACAAATAGTATGTAGCCTTAACAGAGTAAGCCTTCAACTTGTTGTTTACAGAGCTGTACAAAGCTGTAGCAACCTGGCTCAAGTTCAAGTTAGAAGTCTTAGGGTTCTTCAACTTAGCGAGAACGTTCTTAGCAGCCTCCTTCAACTCACCCTTGTTCAAAGAGAAGTCGTCATTCTGAGGCTCTGTAGCCTCTACTGGGATAGCATAGAAACCATTAGCAGAAGGCTCAGCTGCACGAGTATAACCATAAGTCAACACCTTGTCTGTGTTCTCCAAGTCACCAAGCTTGAAGCCCTTAGCCTCGTTACCCTGGCTATCAACCAACTGAAGCTTAATGATGCACTCAGGAGCGATATCAATTGGGTTGAGGGTTACATAGATCTTACCAGCATCACCTGTATTGAGGAAGTCGCCCTGCTCTACCCCCATAGTCTTGCTACCATACTGAGCTGTACCATAGAAAGAAGCAGCCAAGTTCAACTGGCTACCAACGAATGCTGCGTTGAAGTAACCCAAAACAGGGTTATCAGTTGCATTGATAGCAATATTAGTAAGGTTCTTGTTTACCAAGTAATTGAAAGCCTGGTCGTAAACAGCCTGTACCTTCTTACGAGCCTCAGTTTCATCAGCTACAGAACCCTCAATCTTCTGAAGACGAGTGTTCAAAGCCTCAGTGAACTTCTTAGCAGCAGCCTCGTCCTTCTTACGCAAATCCTCAATAGCCTTGATGTGAGCATCAACCTTATCCTTGAGGTCTGTATAAGCTTTAGAACCCTGAATAGCAGCATCCAATGTAGCATACTGACCCAATTCAGAGATAGCGCCCTTGTCCATAGCCTCCCAGTTAGCCTTGATACGAGCATCGATAGCTGCTGCCAAAGATGGCTGCTGCTGCTTCAACTCACCCAACCACTTATTGAGGTCTGACAAATCAGACTTCTGCTTAGCGATAGCATCAGCAAGAGAAATGCTAGTGTTGTAAGCACTGTCGCTTTCGTGATCTGTACAAGATACGAAAGTGCTAGCTCCACCCACCAAGAGGGCAGAGAAGAGCAAAATACTAGTTAATTGTCTTTTCATTTTTTATAAAAAATTTAATTAAACTTATGTTGTCTAACTCATTATATTGAAGAAAGATTCGGCTCGACGATGCAGCCAGTGTATGTTGTTGACTTAGGTCTTGCCGTCACTCTCCTACTTTACTCATTCTTAGTTTCCAATTTTATCGTTACCAAAATGTATATATACCGCTGCAAAGGTAAAGCTTTTTTTTGAATAAAAATGTTTTTGCCCCGTTATTTTTAGTAAAATGCCTTAAATTTTAAATATTTTAAGCATTATTTCCCTTTTCTCCCCCTTTTCTCCCCCATTTTACGACAATGATAACGTTTTCAGAAAAACATCCTTGTCAATACGATTGATTCAAATCAATCTACTTAATAAATATACGATACATATGCCCTACACGACACATATGCCCCACACGCCCTGAAAGGGCAGAAGCTCCTAGCCCAGGGCGTATGGGGCTTAACAACGATGTTACTATTTAATATAATGCTTAACAACGATGGTTCTATTAATATATAATCAAGGTAATGATGATACTTACGAGGTGCCAGGACGTTACTCTGAAGTCGCCATGGTGGCCCTGGCGGATGTAAAGAGGCTCGTAACGTATATTGCCTGGCTATGGCACTATATTGCCCCTTGCCAGGGCAATTTCTTGCCATTGCCAGGCAAGAAACGACACGTCGGGAGGAAGAAGGAGAAGCAACAAGAAGGAGAAGCAACAAGAAGAAGGAGCAACAAGAAGGAGAAGGAAGAAGGAGAGAGAAGTTGAGAGAAAAAGACTACTCTCGCTTTTACTCTTCACTCTTCACCAAATCGTCTGAAACCCCGATAAACACTGGGGTTCTGAGAGGTGAAGAGTTGGCTCACCTCTTCACCACTCTTCACCACTCTTCACCTCATCCCTAAGCCAGCCACAATCGAAGACCGAAGCTGGTCACCATTGAAGACCGAAGCTGGTCATCATTGAAGACCAAAGCTGGTCACCATTGAAGGCCGAAGACCGAAGCCTGATTCAAGAGAAGATCTCGCATCCTCAAAAAAATCAGGGTGAAGAGTGGGTGAAGAGTGGTGAAGAGTATAGGCAACTCTTCACCCGCACAAGCACCTCACACACAACAACTTACATCACTTCTGTGAAGAGTGAAGAGTAAAATCGAAAATAGCTTTCTATTCACCCGTTACGAGCAAGAAAAAGGGAGGCTTACCTCGTCACAAGGTTTACCTCCCTACACTTATAGTTAAAAATAACCGAATATTACTTGTTCAGGAACTTATCTACCTGAGCAGCAATCTTTCTGCCGCTTGCCATCGCACGAACCACCAGAGAAGCTCCGCTGGCAGCATCACCTGCTACGAATACATTCTCGGCAAACTCAGGCTGCTGTGGCTTCAGGAAGCCCATTGCCAGGAACACAGCCTCTGCCTTGATGATTTCCGGCTCGCCTGCCTCAACCATCAGCGGGCGACCACCCTCTGGGTTTGGCTTCCAGTCGATAGGCTGAACCTTCACGCCTGTCAGCTTGCCGTTCTTTCCCAGGAACTCCAGAGAGTTGATGTTCCAGCGGCGGGTACAGCCTTCCTCATGACTGGAGGTGGTCTTCAGGGTGCGAGGCCAGTTTGGCCAAGGATTCTTAGGATCCTCAGGGCCTTCCACTGGCTTAGGCATGATTTCAATCTGGGTTACACTCTTGCAACCCTGGCGGTGAGCGGTACCGATACAGTCGGAACCCGTATCACCACCACCGATGACCAATACATCCTTGCCCTTGCAGTTAACCAGTTCGTCCTTAGAGAACTCCATACCGGCGAGGATACGGTTCTGCTGAGAAAGCAGTTCGAGGGCGAAATAGACACCCTTCAGCTCTCTTCCAGGAATCTTCAGGTCGCGGGCTGTTGGCGTACCAGTAGATACCACGTAGGCATCGAAGCCTTCCGGCAACTTGGTAACGTCAATCTGCTGATTGTATCTGAACTCGATGCCCTCCTCTTCGAGAAGA
>JAIJLI010000232.1 GCA_022722495.1 Dialister sp.
CGCTATAGCCTCCGCCAGAGTTTTGGTATCGTCAGCGGAGCCTGTGCCCTAAAGGGCTGCCGATGAGAGTTCAACGCAATAGAATTCGATTGTTTGTCGGCTGGCGCATTATTACTGCCTTTCATGGTTGTTTTTGATTATCTAATTTGATAGAATTTTGTATATTTGCATTCATCGCATTAGCTATAACACCCGCCAAATAATTTTGATTTTGCAAGTTCTGATAAGCTTCCCAATCCCAAAATAAATAAGTATCCCAAAGACCTAAATCTATCTCTGTCTTGAGTTCCTCCATCTTTTCAGGAATAGCCTTTCCGTTCTCATCAAAATAATCTTGCCAACAGGAACGTTTTCTAAAAACATTAATGATGTTTAGCTCTCCTGGCGTAAACAACAACGACATATTTACAGAATAATTAACGACTTGCTTTTCCTTATCGCACTCACACGTGGAAAAAACTAAATCCACATATTTCTTTGACACAGCTCGTACTGCCAACAACCTTGTATTAGAGGAGAAATAGGCATCGACATCCGAAAAGAACAAATCATCGCAGTTTCCCTTGTTAACTTGCCCCTTCATCAACTCTAAAGTATCCTTATCGATTAACTTATGCTCAAACTTCACATCTTCTATTTGAAATAAATCATTTATAGGCTTAACAACTGGTATGCCTAACTTGCACAAAGCTACAAGAACGGCTCTCTTCTCCACAACATCAAGGGAATTATTGAATTCTGATGCTGCCTTGTCGAAAGTTTGTCCTTGCTTGGCATAACGACTGAACACATCCAATGCCTTGATTGCAATCTTACGCACCTTATTCACCTTTCGGTTTTGGAAGCTATGTTGGAACCATGCTCCGAAATAACCTCCAAGAAAAGCACTCAAGAGTGCTAACAATATACTTATGATTGTTTCCATAACATTATCTCCTCATTTGTTTGGCAACAAACTCCAAATAGTCAACAAGGCACTTGACGTCTTCAAATTGCTTGACATACACAGAAATTTACTTTTCTACATTTTCTTTCATATATCCCAGCAAAGCTTCAAATCTCTTCTTTCGAGACCCAATCGACTTTGTAGATTGCTGCATAGACTGAATATACTTTTGTATATATGGATTCGTTTCCTTTAGCTTAACCTTCGTGTAAAATTCCAAGAAACACTTCTTGTATAAGTTTACATCTTTATCCTCTGTAAATAAATAGTAAGCAAACATCCACATTGCATATAGATGAGAAACACTATTTTTATAATAGAGTTGCATATCCTTTATAAGAGAATCCAAAATAGATGCAGTCTCTATGAATGCTTCTTTCACACCTTCCATAAGTTCATCATCCATAGCATTATCAATAAAGTATTTCTTATATAATACATCAAGCTGGGATTTATTACTATCAACAACCTTGCCTTCTGCCAATGAGAAATATAGCTCAGAACAATACTCTATATCTTCATATCTTACTTTATCTAATCTATTAAGAATATGATTAAAAGGATTCACTTCTGGCAATGTTGACAATAATTCATACAACTTATATTGGCTATACATCGCTTTTCTAAACTCTTGTGCAGACAGTGGTTCACCATTTCGGTTCAACCTATCGAAAACAGCATTTATAGTCTCTTCCTCATCCGAATCGATAAATACAACGCTAATCTGATACTGCCAAAACTCACGTTTAATATCTACATAATCCGGTTTCGCCCAATCCTTGAAGTATGTACCATCTATAAACTGCTCGCAATAGCCATCATCAGAAGAATCTACTGGTAAAGCCAAATTACCTTCTATAAATTTAAATATAGATGTCAAACGTTGTTTGCCATCTATAACGTCATATTTCGTTTTGCCAGAATCTTGATCTATGAATTCATGAAGGAAGATTGGTGGAATAGGAAAGTTCTTAACAATTGAATCAATAAGAAAAGATTGCTTTTCTATATTCCACACCTCTGAACTTCTTTGGTACTTTGGATTCAAATTGATTTTATCTAAACTTTTAAACTCCCAAAGAGTAGCTATCGTAAAATCTGTCTCATGTCGTTTAAACCTTTTCATAATTTCATTAAATTAGTAGAATTTGGAATTACTACATACTGATCAAACAATGTCATAAGTACTGCATTTAGCACCTCTGGTGGATTAGGATTCACCATAACCAAATGCTTTATATCACTGGGCATCTCCGAAAGATATGTATCTATCTCTTTGCGATCAACATGCCAATAAGAGACACCACAGATAACTACACTGTCATCTTTCTTCAAAGTCTTTGCCAAAACTTTTATGTGATTACGTATATCCGCAGACCAAGATTGTTTTAATCGGGAAGAGTCACCTGCTGGAGGAATAAGTGCATTTATAATATTCAAACAATCCAAATTCTTGTTGTCATATCTAAACTCATCTAATTTATGATTATCAAAAGAATTACGATTAGGAATACTATATGCCACCCTGTCACGTTTTGTTGAATGAAAAGCAATAGAGCCATGAGGCTTGTAGATGTGTATTTTTTCTTTTGTCGAAGAAAAGCCATCTATACTATAAGGTATAGAAAACATATCCAACAAATTTTCCAGCCAAACATCATAGTTTAAAGACACTATACTGACCGTCTTTATATTACTATCTGCATTCAGCTGCCTCAAATATTTAGTCCATCCCCAACTTTTAAGTTTCCCTTTAGCTTTTGTTATATCGACTTTTCGTGTATAATAGACAAAAAGAGACATCAAATATTGTTCTAATTCATTATAAGCACGTATATAAATCTTGTCCTTAATCTCCGTACGCTGCGGTAAAATATTGGCACATGTAATAACTTCTTCTATTATTTCCAGAGCTAGCTCCTTATCAAGATAAGGACGTGCACCCAATGTCCACAAATTGGGACAATTTTGAAATGACAGGAAACCAGGCGTTTCGGTTTCTGGCCATGGCACATCTGCACCACATGCAAATAAATTATTCAAATTTATTTCATCAGACTTACCTATGGTTTTCATCATATCAATAGAAAAGCCATTGCCAAGAAGTATAAAAACATTCTTTTGAGATGCCATAGCTTTAAACTTTAATTTAATTTTTGAAAAACTCTTTGCCAATTTTCAAAGCTAACTCAGAAGTCTTAATGGGTTCTATATTTAACATAGGTAATTCCTCATTATGATTATTTCCTACGATATCACCTAAAACTTGTTGCTTTGTCAAAATAACAATATGTGAACAATCTTCCGTTTGTTTTGCCAATACTCCTTGCACTTCTTTGCGATTATTCTCGTTACCAACAATAATATACTTTACATCCGAAAAAGAAAAGTTCACACCGTTTTTATCCAATATTGATTTTTTATATCTCTTTTTAAAATCTTGATACTGACTCTCAAAAAGGCACAGTTCGTAGCCTTTAATATCCTCCTGATGAGGAACTAGTCTTACTTCCTTTTCATCATAAAAACGATATTTTTTATATCTTCTATTAAGCAAAACTCCTTCTACTAATTTCATATAAGCAAAGGGAAATATAGCTTTTTCAATTACAGACTTATCTTTTGATGCAGCAGCCTCTACAAGCCTATTAATCATTCTTTTCTTATAATCAGAATTAGCATGACAATAGCAAACTGGATTAAAACCGTTTTTCTCTCCCCATTCTCTAGACAATCCAATAGCATAATCTCCATATGCCCATTTTGAATCAGTAAATTCAGACAAAGGCAAATCACAAAGACTTATCATTGGAAAAGCTATTCCTCCTATCTCTCTAAAAGACAATATGTTTTCCAAACTATAAGAAAAATACAATTTCTTTGCCTTGAGAATGCCCATCAAACCGTCCTTTTTAGTTTGATGCCATAAAACATTTGAACTCAATCCCATAGTAATATCATATTATTCTATATATTGTAAAAGTCTTGCTCCCCCTCCATCTGTCGGGGAGTATATCTTCTATATAATCGCCAAAATTAATGTCATTCAACTTGCAGCTCTCAAAAAGTGAGAACATAGTATATTACCATTACGGCGTCCCCACTATATTATAGAGTCAGAAGCATTCCTCCATACAAGCTAAAGTAACTTTTGTTCTTCTATCACCAGTTTGCTCAATACCGGTAAGAGCTTTTCTATCTTGCGGCACTTCACCTTATTATAATAGAAGTCTATATCATCGAGGAGGTCATAAGTCTGGTCTTCGGGCATAT
>JAIJLI010000233.1 GCA_022722495.1 Dialister sp.
GTAACCGCTGCCCGAATCCGCTTCATCGTGGCATGGAAGTCAAAGGATGCACCGAGGGATGAGAAGGAATCCGCCATCGTGCTCGCTGATTTGGTGATGGAAAAATAAGGTAAATTCATTAAAAATCGTTCATTTACTTGGTTATAACAAGAAAAAGCACTATCTTTGTAGCGTTGATTCCCGGTAGCCTCTGATTCGTCAAGCTATCGGGTCTTGTTTTTTTATACGATTCTTGCCTACCAAGATACATCTTTTTTGCTATTACGATAATGCCACATTACATAATTACAGAAAATTAATTGTAAAAAGTTATTAAAACTCCTTGCTGTTTCGTATTATTATTGTATTTTTGCAACATATATTAATTTTGATAGATATGGAGAAGAAACAAATCATAGAAGCAATGCACAATAGATTGCATGAGATTGATCCTCATGCAAAAGCCATTTTGTTTGGTTCCCGCGCTAGAGGTACAGAACATGAAGGAAGTGATTGGGATGTATTGATTCTTCTAGACAAACCAAAAGTTACGCTTCAAGATTACGATAAGTATTCTTATCCACTAAGAGAATTAGGCTGGGATATTGATGAAATCATCAACCCTGTACTCTTCTCCCAAAAAGAATGGGAGGAGAACCATTATACCTTATTCAATCATAACGTAAATAAGGAAGGAATTGCAATATGATAAAGGGACAACTTACAGACACTGACAGAACCGAAATTGTAAAATATAGACTAGAAAAAGCATATCGAACATATAATGAAGCTATTGGCTCCATAGAAAATGATTATGTCGAAACTGCAGCCAATCGTTTATACTATGCTGCTTACTATGCTGTTTCTGCTTTACTCATTTCTTACAAGTATGAAGCTAGCACTCATAATGGCGTAATCCAAATGTTTGGAAAAGTCTTTTTGAGGAACAACATCATTGACAAAAAGTATGGCAAGACTTTCAATCAGCTTTTCTCCTTACGATTAACTGGCGACTATGAAGACCGTCATATTCTTGATATGGAAACAGAGGTACTTCCATTGGTCGAGCCAGCTAAGGAACTCATAGATTTAGTGTCAGAAATGGCTAAAAAGCAATTAATATGATTGCAAAAACACCCTTCAGTTGTTCGATGAGCAACTCGTATTACATATACAACTACTGAAGGGGGCTTAGGTTCTTTTATCGTTTCCGACGTATGGTCTTTCCATCAGACCTTTTTCATAAAATACCTCTTTATGTCCATTGTTATAAAAGCTCAAATCCATCATTTATTTTCCTCCTTTTATTCTATTACAAGTACGACAAAGCATTTGACAATTCTCGGCAACAGTCGTTCCACCTTCACACCATGGAGTAATGTGGTCTGCTTCCATTTCTTCTAACTTAAAAGGTTTACCACAATGGGCACAGATTCCTTTTTGTCGCTCATAAGCCTCACGTTTCTGTTTCTTATCAAAAGTACGGAAACTTAAATCACGCAAATCACCACTCAGCACATAATGATAGATGCCTGCTTTCTTCATTATTTCATCATCCTCCATCAGTCGATGAATTTCAGACTCTAGTTGCTCCGTATCATAAATGTTGCTTCCAAACTCATCAAACATAGCCCCCCAGTCTAAGCCTTTCATCTCCTTTCGATATTTAGGGAAAGTAGATTTAACCCAAGTGATTATTTGCATATAATAAGCCCAAAGCTGATTGGCGTTCGGATCATTTTGATGGATAGCCATATACTTATCTATCGGAGCTGGATCCGAAATACCATCGTGACGTGCAGCCCACTTCAAAATGGTCTGCAAATATGCTTGTTCCTCAAGCTTGCCAATCATATAATCACCACCTACCTTATAAGCCACACACCCATATTTACTGAAATAACGACGAGCGTCAGTAATGAAGGGACCAACATATACAGCATTACGCAACTCCTGATCGAGCAAACGCTCACCTGCAATGTTTATCACACGGAACCAATCAAGCTTTTCCATATCTGTACCTGTACAGAAATAGACTGTCAACTCATAGTCAAGAAAGTCCTTCTTTTCTTTTTCTGTAAGATTGTCAAAGAAAAGCACCGGGCGGTCTTTATCAACAATATTGAAAGCATGTTGATAATACTCGCAGATAGACAGTGTTCGTTGTTGCCCATCTATCATTTCATATTTACCTTCATCGCCAACACTCCAGTACATAATGTTTAGAGGGTATCCTTTCAATATGGTTTCTATCACAGCCTGCTGTTGTTTTAGCTCATAACGAAACTCACGTTGATAAGGAGGACGAATATTCAACTTACCATGATAGCCATAGACGCCATTATTTGGGTCATTACTATAATCTGCTATCAAGTCACGAATTGCTATTTTTTCTGGTTTTATATCCATATTAATTATTTTTTCTTGATAAATATTCTTGCATAAGTATTCTTGCCGTTAATCAAAGGGCGCACATCTTTATCTCCTTTAAAAGGAATACCAACTATATCTGCATTATAACCAGCCGAAGCACTCATACCCAAGATTTCAAATTGGTCTGGATTATATTTATCAATAAAAGTTATCGGTACTCCCATCACCCCATCATAATCACACGGAATATCTGCGGTCTTACCAACATTGATAGCATCGTAATTATCATAAGTAGGATATTCTTCTGGAGAATAAGATTTATAAAGAATAATATCTTCATGGCGTTCCTTATAATCAAGATTGGTAAACCATGTCACGCCAGATACCCTGATCATTCCTTTCCTATGGTCTCCAGCAGTAGCAACATCCTCATAAGCGGAAATAAAATGACCAGCATTTCCTTTAAAACCAAATCCCAACCACATTTTGTTATCTCTAATCAAAGGAAATATCTCTTTATAGGACAAAGCGTTTTGATGCCCAATTATCAAGAACTTTTTATCATATTCCAGCAATTGAGCCACATACTCACGAAACAAAGAAAAAGGGGGATTCGTTACTACAACATCTGCTTCTTTCAGAAGTTCAATACACTCGTTACTACGGAAATCACCATCACCCTTTAATGGCTTCACTCCTATTTCTTCCGCATCAGGAATATGATTTCCATTTTTGTCACCTTCATAAACAAGAAATACAGCTTGCTCACTTTTATTCATACTGAACAAATCCATATCTTGATTTTTATAGCAAGTGGTGATAAGTTTCTTCAAACCAAGAAACTCAAAATTGTATGCGAAATAAGTAAAAAAGTTACTTACACGAGGATCATCACAATTGCATAATACTGTCTTACCACGAAAATGTTCACGGTAATGACGGAGTTCATTATTGATGTCTTCTAGCTGCGTGTAGAATTCATCTTTTTTAGCTGCCTTAGCTTTATCTATGGTTCTTTTTGCCATAATATTTTAATTGATAATTAATGAGTTACAAGCACTAACTATCAATCACGCCAAGACGCAAAAAAGGGCGTGATGCTCTTATTGCGTTCAGCTATGAGGCAGCCTCGGAATGGAAACCTCAGTCTACATAATAAGAATACACCACGCCTATAGCGATGGTGCATTGCTAATACATATGTAGACTAAGGCCCCCCATACCGAATGCCTTATCACAATTATTCCTTGTTACGTTATTTCCAATAAGTTTCCGAGGCTTTTGGCTGAACGCGAAATAATAGCGAATGCTTTTGTTTACCAACGATGTCTTGGAAATGGCAGTAGCCAAATCCATTTGCAAAGATACAACAAATTATTGAAACGAGCGCACCTTTCATCGAAAAACTTCTATTAAACCTTACCTTTTTTCTTCTTTAGATGCCAGCAAACAGCTCTCACAACGCCTAAATACACCTTATTATATCATCACGAAATAAGGAAGAAATTGCAATATGATGAAGGGAGTTACAAATTTTACTGCACAACAACTGTTTTACGCTCGCACAACACGTGTTGTGCAAGCGCATAACAGCTGATATGCAAGCGCACAACAGCTGTTGTGCGACTGACGGAAGTGACTTTCCCGGCAACATATACTTACTGTTCCAACAACTTATCCTACTTCTTCCGACAACTTATAAAGGCTTCTTACGATGCTTATTCCTATTGATAAGCAGTTCTAACCCACATCAATAGCACCGCTCATTCATATCAATCAAACCGCTCATCCATATTAGTGCCATTTTTATTTGGTAGTTTAAGAATAAAAGATTACCTTTGTATCGCTAAACAGAAAGAAGAA
>JAIJLI010000234.1 GCA_022722495.1 Dialister sp.
TCTGCGAGCAGAGATGCAGACATGAGGTGGTCTACAGGGACATTGAAGAATCCCTGAATCTGTCCTGCGTGCAGATCCATGGTCACTACACGGGTCGCACCGGCTGCCGACATCAGGTCAGCGACCAGCTTGGAGGAAATAGGTTCACGGCCGCGAGTCTTGCGGTCCTGACGTGCATAACCATAGTAAGGTACTACACAGGTGATATGACGGGCAGATGCTCTCTTCAGTGCGTCAATCATGATGAGCATTTCCATCAGATTGTCATTGACCGGTGCGCCGGTCGGCTGAATGATGAAGCAGTCTTTGCCGCGGACACTTTCATTGATCATCACCTGAATTTCACCATTGTTGAATTTGCCGCAGATGGCTTTTCCAAGCGGAACTCCGATGTAGTCGGAAATTTCCTTTGCCAGTGCGGGGTGAGAATTCCCTGTAAAAATCTTCAATTTAGAAGTGTCTTCCATGTCCATTTTGCTGCCTCTCCCTTTCCTTTCATTTCTTTGAAAGTTGTAAAATGTATTTTCTGCCGCCGGAGCGTCACTCCCTTTTGCCCCGGCAGGCATACTGCCTCTATATTATACCAATCCTTTGCAAAAATGCCAAAAAAAGTTTAATGATCGCCTGAAAATCGCCAGTGCAACGGGCCAAAGGCTCCACAGGATCGCAGGACGAAAATCGAAAACGCCGCAAGATTTTGATGAAAAGAAATCAAGCCATTTGATGCAGCGAAAACCTAGAGGGCGTCATATAGTTTCCCTTTGACCGCAGAACCGGTAAAACCCGGGATCCGTTAATCTTTATACGTATTCTCGTCGACCCAGCCTTCGATATTTCTCTGCTTTGCCCTTGCAATGGAGAGCGCCTTTGCCGGGACATCCTTTGTGATGGTGGAGCCGGCGGCAGTGAATGCCCTCGCTCCGATATGGACCGGAGCGACCAGATTTGTATTGCATCCGATGAAGGCGTGGTCATCAATGGTGCAGCGATGCTTGTCCTTCCCGTCAAAATTGACAGTCACTGTACCACATCCGAAATTGACATTCTTGCCCAAATCCGAATCGCCGCAGTAGATGAGATGCGGCAGCTTCGTGCCATCACCCACATTGGAATTCTTGACTTCAACGAAATTACCGATCTTCACATGGTCATGCAGTACCGTATTCGGGCGGAGATGGACAAAAGGCCCGATCTCGTCATAGCTGCCAATGCTGCATTCATGACCGTACACGCGGTTTAGATGCGTGAAATCACCGCAGTGTACATCGGTCAGCTGGGTATCCGGTCCGATCTCGCAGTGCTTGCCGATGACTGTCTTCCCCTGAAGCATAGTCCCCGGCAGCAACACGGTATCGCAGCCGACTTTAACATCCTGCTCAATATAGGTATGTTCCGGATCGATGATGCTGACGCCGGAAGCCATAAGCTCTTCTGCTTTGCGAAGGCGCAGGATGCGGTCAGCGGCTGCGAGCTGGATGCGGGAATTCACCCCCATCGTCTCATCGGCATCGTCCGCCGCGACCGGAACGACCTTGAGACCTTCTTTGATCATGATCCCGAAAACATCCGTCAGATAGTACTCACCCTGCGCATTTTTGTTGTCGATCTTTTCAAGTGCATCGAGCAGGGCGCCCACCTGGAAGACATACGTGCCTGTATTGATCTCATGGACGGCGAGCTGTTCCGGCGTGCCATCCTTCTGTTCCACAATGCATGTCATGTGTCCCGCTTCATCCCGGAGCACACGGCCATAGCCGAAAGGATCATCGAGGATCGCGGTCAGCACCGAAGCAGCCGCCCCCTCCTCCCTGCAGGTCTTTGCCAGATGCGCGATCGTCTCCGCGCGCAGCAGCGGCGTATCCCCGCAGATGACCAGCACATAGCTGTCTCTCTCTTTTTCAAATTCCGGCACCGCCTGCATGACAGCGTGGCCGGTCCCAAGCTGCTCCTCCTGATGGACAAAGGACACCTCTTGATTTCCAAGATATTCTCTTACCAGATGTTCCTTGAATCCGGTGATCACGACCTGATGATCCGAGCCCGCTTCTCGCACGAGGCGGATGACCTGCTCGACCATCGGTACTCCGCATACGCGGTGCAGCACCTTTGGAAATTCAGACTTCATGCGTGTGCCCTGTCCGGCAGCTAAAATAACGGCGGTAAATTCTGCCATAGTTTCCTCCTATTGAAATCCCATTTCATATCAAGCGACGGGAGCGGCGTATCCGTTCCCCCTGTTTTTTCAGATAGATAACAGGCTTTTTATCGAAAACCTGTAGGTTTTATTGTAGCAAAACAGAAGGTGCATCGCAAGGGAAAAACAGGGATCCGTGCTTTGCAATGGGAAATGTCGGTTTTCTGAAACAGTGCAGATGGCCTGCTTCCCGTTCCGTCATAACTTGGCTCCGGATGCTAAGAGCGAAAAAGTCTATCGGCACTTCATTTTTTGCTGCCCACGTGGATCCATGAGAACCTGCTTAGCCCTAAACGTCAAACAAAAAGGACCATGACAAGATGTCATGGCCCTTCTTACTCAGCTTTTATCAATGAAAGCGTCTCATTTTATGAGTGAGGCTGCCATTGCCGTAGCTGGAATCTGCATCCAGATCTTCTTCGATACGGAGGAGCTGGTTGTACTTAGCTACACGTTCGCTTCTTGCCGGAGCGCCGGTCTTGATCTGACCTGCGTTAAGAGCGACGGCAATGTCTGCGATGGTGGTATCTGCAGTTTCACCAGAGCGGTGGGAAATGACAGCGGTATAGCCTGCACGCTGTGCCATCTGTACCGCTTCGAAGGTTTCGGTCAGGGTGCCGATCTGGTTCAGCTTGATCAGAATGGAATTCGCTACGCCCATGTGAATGCCCTTGGAGAGTCGTTTGGTATTGGTGACGAAGAGATCATCGCCGACGAGCTGGACTTTGCTGCCGAGGCGGTCGGTCAGTTTCTTCCAACCATCCCAGTCTTCTTCGCCGAGCCCGTCTTCGATGGAGATGATCGGGTACTGATCGATCAGGTGTTCATAAAAGTCGATCATTTCCTCTGCGGTCTTGGCTGCGTGATCCCCAGCGAGGTGGTAGAGACCGTCATCTCCTAAAAGTTCGGAAGCTGCGACATCGGTGGAAAGGACAATGTCCTTGCCTGCGGTGTAGCCGGCTTTTTCGATGGCTTCGCAAATGACTTCCATCGCTGCTTCATTGGACGGGAGGTCCGGTGCAAAGCCGCCTTCATCACCGATCGCGGTGGAAAGACCCTTGGCTTTCAGTACATTTTTCAGGGCATGGTAGACTTCCGCACACATGCGGAGAGCTTCTCTGAAATTCGGTGCGCCGACCGGCATGATCATGCTTTCCTGGATATCGACGTTGTTGTCTGCATGTGCGCCGCCATTCATGATGTTCATCATTGGTACCGGCAGGTTGTGTGCGTTCACGCCGCCGAGGTACTGGTAGAGCGGAAGACCGGCGGACTGTGCTCCTGCATGAGCGGCAGCGAGGGAGACACCGAGAATCGCATTTGCGCCAAGACGGTTCTTATTTTCGGTGCCGTCGAGGTTGATCAGGATGTGGTCAAGGCCTCTCTGGTCGCTGGCATCCCAGCCAAGGACCGCATCAGCGATTTCGCCATTGACGTTGTTCACAGCCTGCAGCACGCCTTTGCCGTCATAACGGTCCTTATCGCCGTCACGGAGCTCAGTGGCTTCGAACATGCCGGTGGATGCGCCGGACGGTACAGCGGCTCTGGCGAAGATGCCGTCTTCGAGCTGCATATCGACTTCGACAGTCGGGTTTCCACGGGAATCCAAAATTTCTCTTGCGTGCAGATCAGTAATTGCTGCCATTGTTCTTACTCCTTTGAATATGTAGTAGCTAGGGATTTGGTTGATCCTCGGAGGACAGGAATCAGGTTGGCCGGCTTCTCATCATTTTTGACTGGCCCGCCCCTGCCCTTCGGGCCTCCCCCCTTCCATGGGAAGGGGGGAGAATATTTGCTGTGATTTCTTATAAAGCCCTTATTTTCCAGCCTTTTCATAGATGCTGAGGAACTCCTCGGGTTTGAGGCTTGCGCCGCCGATGAGTGCTCCGTCGATGTCTTTTTCTTTGAGGAAATCAGCGATATTTTCACTCTTGACGGAACCACCGTAGAGGATGCGGATATCGGAGGCGGCTTTCTTGCCTGCGATGTCCTTCACCGTCTCACGGATGAAGGCACAGAC
>JAIJLI010000235.1 GCA_022722495.1 Dialister sp.
TCATCGGCGGCGACGGCTCCTTCCTGGGAGCGGCGCGTACGTTTCGGGACTATCCCATCCTGATGGCAGGGATCCACTTGGGTGAGCTGGGATTTCTGAACAGCATCACCGTCGAAGATGCTGCGCTGCGTCTGGACCAGATCCTTGCGCGGCATTATACCGAAGAGTCGCGGCTGTTTTTGGACTCTATCCTGAAGCATGAGGATGGCAGTCAGGAATGGCTGACCAGCGTGCTGAATGATGTCGTCATCGGGCATAACGAGATCGGTCAGCTGGCACGGCTGAATCTTTCCGTCAACGGGCATCTGATCCAGGAATATGCTTCTGACGGACTCATCGTTTCTTCGCCGACCGGGTCTACCGGTTACGCTCTTTCCTGCGGCGGTCCGGTCATGGGGCCTGGCGATGACCGTATGATCGTGATCCCTATCTGCGCGCATACACTGCAGCGCTTCGCCATCGTCTTGAAATGCAGTGATACGGTAGAAGTCACTGCTCCGCCGCGGGAGAAGAATCTCTGTATTTCTCTCGATGGCAGCGAATCCTGTCCTTTCAAGACGACAGACCGGCTTTTCATCAAAGGAGCCAATAAGCCGATCCGTTTTATTCGCTTTGCCGACCAGGATTTCTTCGGGACGATCACAAAGAAGCTGGTGAGGAAGATTTATGAGACGGTGTAGAAAAGGGCTTGGGGTTAGTCCCATGGACTACCCCGCTGAACCTATAGAACCTATAGAACCTGCTGAACCTCTTTCGCAAACAATCACAGGGCAGCACGCCCCTCGGGCTAACCCTGACCCCAATTTCCCAAATAGATGTCAAAAAAATATTTGACATCTATTTTTATTTCTGCTAAAATAATCAAGTCATTGTACAAGGTGCCATGACGCAACCGCACGGAGACGGCTCCGTAAATGCTTTCGTAAGCTGCCATATTCGGCGAGTATAGTAAAGAGGAGGTGCACACATGTACGCAATTATCAAAACCGGTGGTAAACAGTACTGCGTTGAAGAAGGCAAAGTCATTACCATTGAAAAACTGGACGTTGAAGCAGGCGCAGAAGTAGCTTTTGATGAAGTTCTTCTCGTATCCGGCGACAGCGTAAAGATCGGTCAGCCAACCGTTGCAGGCGCAAAGGTTACTGGCAAGGTTCTGGAACAGGGTAAAGGCGCTAAGATTCGTATTTTCAAATACAAAGCTAAGTCCAACTACCGTCGTCGCCAGGGTCATCGTCAGCCTTTCACCAAGGTTCAGATCGAAAAGATCGAAGGCTAATGATTACCGCAAGACTACATTTAGTCGAAGGGCTCTATCAGGGATTTACCATTACCGGCCATGCCGATGGGGCGAGGGAAGATAATGAGTATGATCTCATCTGTGCAGCGGTGTCAGCGATCACACTGACGATGGCTGCCGGATTGCAGGATATCCTGCAGATGGATGGGACTTTTGATTCGAGATCCGGCTTCATGAATGTGGATCTTCACTCGCATGCGAATGAAAAGAGCCAGATTCTGATAGAAACCATGGTTCATGGTTTGGAAGCCATTCAGGAGCAGTATCCTGATAAACTCAAAATTATAACGGCAAAGGGGTGAATTACATGTTACTGTTTGATCTTCAGTTATTCGCTCATAAAAAAGGTGTTTCCAGCACAAAGAACGGCCGCGACTCCAATGCGCAGCGCCTGGGAACCAAAATGCACGCAGGTCAGATCGCTAAACCTGGCAACATCATCGTTCGCCAGAGAGGCACCCATCTCCATCCGGGTCTGAACGTTAAGATTGGCAAGGACGATACGCTCTTTGCAGTCGCAGAAGGCAGAGTTGCTTTCGAACGTCTCGGCAGAGATAAGAGACAGGTCAGTGTTTATCCTGTAGGTGAATAATCTAAACATAAAGAGCTGTACTCGAAAGAGTACGGCTTTTTTATTTTGAGAAATCAGGGGCGAAACAGTGGCTATGGGTTTATGAAGCTCAATTGGAAAGACGCGGCAAGGAAGCAAGCGCTCTTTTTGATGAGCGTAGCGAAGCTGCCAAAAGGTCCGGGAGACCCTTGAAGCCTTCGAATCCGCTGCACATGGTCTCTGATCCACGGTCCTTCTTTCCAGGATACTCAGATCTCATCAAATGATGCAACTATCGAAATTCACCTATTGACGCATTTTCATTTTTATACTACCATTGACTTAAATCTATTCAAAAGCGGTGGGGGATCTGTGTCCTCACTTGCGATAAAGGAGGAGTCAGAATGATTCGTGTATTAGTGAATGGGGCTGCAGGACGCATGGGCAGCGAGGTCGTCCGCTCAGTCCTTGCAGAAGATGGTCTGGAGCTTTGCGGCGGCGTCGATATCGGTGCAGCTGGCAAAGATCTGGGAGAAGTGATCGGTATCGGACACAATGGGATGACCATTGACAAGACGCTGGAAGAAGCTTTTGCCAAGGGCAAGCCGGATGTGATCGTTGATTTCACCAGTCCGAAGGTCATTTATGAAAATGCAAAGTATGTCCTTGAAAATGGGGTCAATATCGTCATCGGAACGACCGGTCTCACGGCGAAGCAGAGAGAGGAACTCGCTGGCATTGCCGAAAAGACAGGTGCCAATGGACTTGTTGCGCCGAATTTCTCTCTGGGCGCTGTCCTTCTGATGAAGGTATCGGCTGAGATCTCCAAATACATGCCGAATGCAGAAATCATCGAGCTCCATCACAATCATAAATATGATGCTCCTTCCGGCACAGCGAAGCTGACTGCCGAAAAAATGGCAGCTGCTCGCACCATGGAACCGGAAGCGGATGAAACAAAGGAAAGCCTGCCTGGCGTTCGCGGCGGCAAATACGAAGGGATCACCATTCACTCCGTCCGCCTCCCCGGCTATGTGGCACATCAGGAAGTCCTCTTTGGTGGCTATGGAGAGATCCTGACACTGCGTCATGATTCTCTGGATCGCAAATCCTTTATGCCGGGCGTCATGCTTGCCTGTAAAAAGTGCATGACGGTCAAAGGCTTTGTTTATGGACTTGAAAATTATTTGGAATGAGGTGCTTGACTATGAGTAAACTCCCGCGCGTCGCCGTCCTTGGTGCTACTGGTGCCGTCGGACAGGAATTTATCCGTCTGTTTGAAGAAAGAAATTTCCAGTTCGCTTCCCTGAAGCTTCTGGCCTCCAAACGCAGTGCAGGCAAGAAGCTCATGGTCTGCGGCAAGGAATATACGGTAGAGGAAGCCAAGCCGGAATCTTTTGAAAATATTGATGTGGCTCTTTTTGCAGGCGGCAGCATCAGCAAGACGCTGGCACCGGAAGCAGCCAAACGCGGTGCTGTAGTCATTGATAACTCCTCCACCTTCCGCATGGATCCGGAAGTACCGCTCGTCATTCCGGAGATCAATCCGGAGGATATTGCAAAGCACAAAGGCATCATCGCAAATCCGAACTGCTCCACCATCATCATGCTGATGGCACTGAAGCCGATTTATGACCTTTCCCGCATCAAACGCATCGTCGTCAGCACCTATCAGGCGGTATCCGGTGCGGGCAAAGAAGGCATCGATGAGCTCTATGAAGAAGCTGCCGCTTTTGCTAAAGGCGAGAATTATGAACCGAAGATCCTTCCGTCGGCCAGCCTTCCGAAGCATTACCAGATCGCATACAATCTGATCCCGCAGATCGATATCTTCCTTGATAATGACTACACCAAGGAAGAAATGAAGATGGTGAATGAAACTCATAAGATCATGCATGATGCGGAGATCGGCATCACCCCGACCGCTGTTCGTGTGCCGGTCGCAAGAAGCCATGCGGAGTCTATCTATGTAGAAACCGAAGAGCCGCTCACCGTCGAACAGGTAAAGAAAGCGATCGAAGACTTCGAGGGCGCTGAACTGGTCGATGACGTAAAGAATATGATCTACCCGATGCCTCTTGATACCTCTGATAAAACAGATGTAGCTGTCGGTCGTATCCGCAAGGATCTCGTGAATCCGAATGGTATCAACCTCTGGGTGTCCGGCGATCAGATCAGAAAAGGCGCAGCGCTCAATACCCTGCAGATCGCAGAATATATGATCGCGCATGATATGATTTAAGGAAACGCTGAATAAATCGCAGAGCCGGATTTCATATGGATTTTTATACATAGCTTCGTCATCATCTTCCTTAAATAGCTCGCTATTCGCGTCAGATGATTCCTTGCTCTG
>JAIJLI010000236.1 GCA_022722495.1 Dialister sp.
GTGACTAGTGACTGGTAGCTAGGGATTAGTGGCTAGGGATTAGGTTTGCTATACGAGAAAACCGCTAGTTTCAAACCTCCGCGGCGCTTCCATAATTTTATGCGCTGCACCACCATTTCGCATTTCTTATTTCTAATTTCTCATTCAAGTGGGGCTTTCCATCGTAATCAAGGGGCGGCACGCCCTTGGGCTAACCCTGAACCCTGCCCCGAACCATTTTACTTCAGCCCCAATTCATCCTTATGTGCGGTCATGCCATCGATGCAAGCCTGCATGACCTCGCCCGCTTCCATGCCGAGCATGGCAAAGCCCTGCTTGATCACATCTCGGTTGCAGCCAGCTGCAAATTTCTTGTCCTTGAATTTCTTCTTGAGCCCTTTGAGCTCCATGCCGCTGATGCCTTCGGGACGCATGAGTGCATACGCCATGACGACACCCGTCAGCTCGTCGACCGTGAAAAGACTCTTCTCGATATCCGTTGTCGGCTCTACTTCATTGCTGCAGAGACCCCAGCCGTGGGAGATGATGGTCTTGATGTCTTCTTCGTCAACCCCTTCCGGTTCCAAAAATTCGCGGACGTGGCGGCAGTGCTCATGCGGGAAGGCTTCGTAGTCGACGTCGTGCAGATAGCCGATGGCCTCCCAGTGATCTTTGTCACCGCCGAAGATGCTCGCCATCGCGCCCATGGCAGCGCTGACAGCCGCCGCATGGGTGAAGAGATGGTCCTCTGTGGTGTGCTTCTTCAGGATCTCTTTGGCTTTCGCAAGGGTAAGTGTGGACATAGTAGGATCTCCTTTTTCCATTTCATGCGAGGGTTCTAATGGTTCATGGGTGCTGCGGGTTCAACAAGGGTAGAAGATCACGGATCGTACCCTGAGCCACAAAACTTAGGCCCGTTTTTTATGATATCTCGATGGTAGAACAAACATGGTGAATTGTCAATGAGAGAGGAAAATTGTGATACAATGAAGGAAAAGAAGGTACGGGCGCAAAAGGGCAGCAGGCTTTCCCTCTTCTGGGCATCCCCGTATGCCCGTCCATCAGAAACGGCGCCGTGCTTTGAGACGCCGCCTCCTCATCCTCATTGCATCTGACGGAAATGGAACCTTTGCATCCCACGGCCGTTTTCCATCTTCTACGAAAGGAGCCATTATCATGACCGACATCGAGAAACTGAGAGCGATGATCGCATCCCATCACCGCATCGTCTTTTTCGGCGGAGCAGGGGTCTCCACGGAGTCGAACATCCCTGATTTTCGCGGAGCGAATGGCCTTTACCGGCAGAAAACGGACCTTCCGTGGACGCCGGAGGAAATGCTTTCCCACCATTTCTATGAGGAGCATCCCGTGGAATTTTTCACTATGTATAAGCAGTTCGCAGAAGCCATGCTAAAGGCCTCTCCGAACCGTGCGCACTTTGCGCTGGCAAAGCTCGAGCAAGAGGGCAGGCTCTCTGCCGTCATCACGCAGAACATCGATGGTCTTCATCAGCGCGCGGGGAGCCGGAATGTCATCGAGGTCCACGGCACCATCCTGACGAATACCTGTGAGAAATGCTTTGCGACATATGATGCGAAGACTCTACTTACTCTGGCATCGCCCGTGCCGCACTGTCCCAGTTGCGGCGGCGTGATCAAGCCGGACGTCGTGCTCTATGAGGAAGCGCTCGATGCGAATGATATCGATGAGGCGATCGATGAGATCTCCAAGGCCGATATGCTCATCATCGGCGGTACGAGCCTCGTCGTTTATCCGGCGGCAGGCTTCGTCACCTATTTCCGCGGTGATGCTCTCGTCGTCATCAATCAGGACGCGACACCGCAGGACGACCGTGCCGACCTCGTCTTCCATGAGAGTGTGGGGAAGGTACTGGAAATGGCCGTGGAGGGAGATTAGGAGTTTCGCGTGACTGGTGACTTGAATACCACTTTCGGGCATCGCCCCATATATACTTGCGGCGAAGGCTCCACCACAAGTTTGAAAGCAGGGATGGGTAGATAGGGATTGGGGATTAGGAGTGGCTAGTGACTAGTGATTAGGATTCTCCGGCATCGTCATCCCGAGCGCAGCCGAGGGATCTCTACCGCCCTGCGGGAATCAGCGTGTATGCGCCGAAGGGAAACGATGTCTTGGTGTTGTCTCACATGCAACAATGAGCTTCTGCCATAGAGATTTCTCGGCTACGCTCGAAATGACGACGGCGCAAAGCGCCATCAAAACTCTGCGGCGCTTCATTATTTTTTGCGCCGCACCACAATTCCTCATTCCTCATTCCTAATTTGAGCAAAGATTTCACTTACAATCAAGGGGCAGTACTAACCCTGAACCTTGAACCCCGAACCCTCAATCTCATTAAGTGTATACTCCAATGTATAGACTTTCTTTTATTTGTTTCAAATGATATAATACAGGTATACGCGAGAAATGATGAAGCATTTTTCGTACACTCTATTTCCTTATAGAAAGGACAAAAAACATGGAATATCGTATCGAACATGACACCTTAGGCGAAGTAAAAGTTCCGGCGGATCATATGTGGGGCGCGCAGACCCAGCGCTCTTCTGAAAACTTCAAGATCGGAGCGCGCATGCCGGAAGAGATCATTCATGCGTTTGCCGTGCTGAAGAAATGCACCGCCCTTGCGAACCTCGCAGAAGGCAAGCTTTCGGAAGAAAAAGCGAAAGTCATCGCAGAGGCCTGCGATGAGATCCTCGCCGGCAAGTGGAACGGCGAATTCCCGCTCGTCGTGTATCAGACAGGCTCCGGCACGCAGAGCAATATGAACATGAATGAAGTCGTCGCGCACATCGCGAATGCGAAGCTCGAAGCTGTCGGCAGCGAGACACGCATCCACCCGAATGATGACGTCAACATGTCTCAGTCTTCGAACGATACCTTCCCGACCGCTATGCATGTTGCGGCTGTTTCTGTCCTGCACCGCTGCCTCTACCAGCCGCTCGCCGAACTGATCGCGACCTTCCACAAGAAGAGCGAAGAATACATGCACGTCGTCAAGATCGGCCGTACCCATGTACAGGACGCCGTACCGCTCACCTTCGGACAGGAAGTCTCTGGATGGACGACCATGCTCGAAAAGTGCCAGCATATGATCGAAACATCGGAAAAATATCTTCTTGGGCTTGCCATCGGCGGCACCGCTGTCGGTACCGGCCTCAATGCGCCGAAAGATTTCGGCACCAGAGTATCGGCTGAGATCGCCAAAGAAACAGGCCTTCCTTTCGTATCGGAGGAAAATAAATTCTATGCACTGACCGGACGCGATGACTTCGTTTTCGCTCATGGCGCTCTCGAAGCTCTTGCAATGGACTGCATGAAGATCGCTGACGACCTTCGCCTCCTGGCAGGCGGGCCAAGAGCCGGTCTCGGTGAGCTCACCATCCCGGCGAACGAACCGGGTTCTTCCATCATGCCGGGCAAAGTGAACCCGACCCAGTGCGAAGCCTTGACCATGATCGCCTGCCGTGTTCATGGCAATCAGGCCGTCGTCTCCATGGCCTCCTCTCAGGGCCGCTTCGAGCTGAACGTCTATGCCCCGGTCCTGGCACAGGCCTTCATCGAATCCGTCAAGCTCCTGGGTGAAGCCATCCACTCCTTCAATATCCACTGTGCCGTCGGCATCGAAGTCAACCATGACCGAATGGAAGAGCTGGTGGAGAAATCCCTGATGCTCGTTACCGCACTCGCGCCGCACATCGGTTATGAGAAGTCCGCAAAGATCTCAAAGAAAGCCTTCGCAGACGGCAGCTCCCTGAAGGAAGCCGCTCTGGCTCTGGGCTATGTGACCGAAGAAGAATATGACCGTTGGGTCGTCGCAAAAGATATGTGTCATGTAGATCGGTAATCGTTTGTAAAAGGGAAAGGGGCTGTGAAGAAATGAATCCGCATTTCTTTACAGCCCCTTTTTACTTTGCTTTCATTTGGTTCAGGGTTCAAGGTTCAGGGCTCTCGTGGCGGCTTCGCCGCCTTTTTTAGAAGATGGTATTCTCGTATTGCAGCCTTCCCCTCTAGGGGAAGGTGCCCCGTAGGGGCGGATAGGGTGACTATGGCATGAAAGACAGCTGGAATAAGGTTTCCCGGTCACTCCTATGAGAGCTGCAAGTCCCCCGCGGCAGATGGAACGCGAAAATGAGATGATCGTTATTTCAC
>JAIJLI010000237.1 GCA_022722495.1 Dialister sp.
CCGTCTCCATTTGCCGGACGCGCAGAAGGGGATGGGCTACCTGCCGCAGCAGCAGACCATGAAAAAGGATTTTCCTGCCAGTGTGTGGGAGGTCGTATTGTCCGGCAGGCTGAGTCAGCTTTCCTTTCCTTATAGATACAGAAAAGTAGATCGGGAATATGCAGAACATATGCTGCAGTTTCTATCCCTTTCCTCTTTGAAGAATCATGCATTCCGCGAATTGTCGGGCGGACAGCAGCAGAGAGTGCTTCTGGCGCGGGCACTGGCGGCGGGCAGTCAGGTGCTGGTACTGGATGAACCGGTGACCGGGCTGGATCCTCGCATCACGGAAGAGATGTATGCCATGCTGGAACGATGCATTCACGAGTTGGGACTGACTATCATGATGGTATCCCACGATCTGCCCCGCGTGTTTCATGAGGTTCATCAGGTTTTGTATCTTGCGAAAGGGAAGCAGATGTTTTTCGGTGAGACAGAAGATTTTCTCAAAGAGCATCCCGAAGTCATACGGCAAGGAGGGATCCTGTGATGTCTGTTGTTCTGGAAATGCTGCAGTATCCATTTATGGTGCGTGCGCTGGTGGTGGGGGTCCTGATTTCGATCTGCGCTTCGCTTTTAGGAACCAGTCTGGTACTCAAAAGGTACTCCATGATCGGTGACAGCTTGTCGCATGTGGGCTTTGCGGCATTGGCGGTATCTTATGCCTTTTACCTTGACCCGCTGGTGGTTTCCATCCCCGTCACGATGGGAGCGGCTTTTCTTCTTTTGGAATTGAAGGAAAGTATGCGCATCAAAGGGGACGCGGCGACGGCACTTCTTTGCAGCAGTGCTTTGGCTGTGGGGGTTTTGGTCATTTCTCTCACCAGAGGGATGAATACGGATGTGTGCAATTACATGTTTGGCAGCATCCTTGCAATGAGCAGCGCGGATGTCTGGCTCACTTTAGCTGCGGGAAGCCTCATCATTCTTCTGTACATTCTCTTTTATCATCCTTTATTTGCCGTGACTTTTGATGAATCCTTTGCCAGCGCTTCCGGGGTGCGGAGCCATTTCTATCATCTGGTCCTGGCACTCATGACGGCAGTCACGATCGTGCTCGGCATGCGCATGATGGGCGCTCTTTTGATCTCCAGTCTGATCGTATTTCCTGCCATTACGGCGATGCAGATCTGCCATCGGTATCTGACCACCATCTGGACATCCACGCTGGTGGGACTTGGCTGTTTTCTGGTGGGGATCACCCTTTCGTATGCATTGTCCATTCCCACTGGGCCCTGCATTGTCTTGATGAATCTGATCGTTCTTTTTGCGGTTATCTGTCTGCGAAAATGGAGAGAAAGAGGGCGCTGCGCTTGAAACGATGGGCTTTCTATCTGCTGCTGGGCATGCTTCCCGTACTGGGAGGCTGCGGCAGAGAGCAGGTAGCAGACAATATGATACTCACGCACAAAACGGTACAGGCGGCGCAAGGCAAAGCACCTCAGGAAGTAAAGCCTGTACCCGTGGAGCCGTCGGTCTTATCCAAAGGCATGGAGAAGGACAGCCAGGGAAATATCATTTACCCTTATTTTGAAATGAAGTATGATATCGCAAAGGATGAGAAGACATTTCCATATGACCATCCGGACATTGTGGTGGGCGATGCTCACTATATGACGCAGATCAACGACTGGTACATGCATTTTAACAATTATCATGACAAAACCGTGGTGATCGAAGGGTATTTTCTGACGATCAATGGGCATTATTTCATCGGACGCAATGGACCGACCTGTCCTTACTGCACAGGCGGGTATGTGGATTTTGAATTCAATTCCCGACAGGATTTCACAGGCTATATTCATGGAGATACATGGATCCGGCTCTATGGGATCCTTCGTGAGGGAATGGGACATATTTCCAAAGACATCACTGCGCCCTTCTATCATTTGGAAGCGGTCAAGGTGGAAAAGATCCCTTATAACGGGAAAGGAACCATTTCTGATTGAGAAAAGTACGGCTCTATGCACGGGAATAGCGATCGGCACTTGCAAGAAACACTGCTGCCTTACCGGCAGTGTTTTTTCTTTTGAAATACGTGTAGTAAAGAGACCGATATATATGATAAAATAATGTAGTTATTTTCTTGTTCATGAATATTATACAAGGGTCATTAGAATGAAACAGACAGATACAAAATCATCCAAAGACGTAAAGCAGACAGATAGTCCTGGCCACTGGAAGATCTGGTGGGCGATCGCGACGCTGGTGCCTTTTGGCTTTTCCTTTTTTCTTTCCTGGTATTTCGGTGCGCCGGGCGGATTTGAGCTTTCTTCGCAGGTGAAGGTCTTCCTGCTCTTCCTGCAGGTCGGTTTTGTGACGGCCTATTTTATCCGGCACCGCTTGACGCGGGCAGCCGTGCATCTGTGGATCACCATCGGTTTTTTGTGGCTGCTCTCACTCATCGTGCCGTACCTTTCGACGCAGACGGACGTGGTGCTCGACATGTCGGATATGTCAGGTGAGCTCTCTGCGCCGCTCTATCTGTTCATCTCCTGCCTCTCTGCAGCATGGATCCTACCGGGGAAATGGCGCATGATCGCGCGCATTGCATGCGTCGTACTGATGCTCCTTTATGTGGGCATCCAGTTCACGTATGTGGGCTACTACTTCATCACGCATTCTCTGATCTCCATCAATATGCTGCTGGCGCTCGCGCAGACGAATCTTGCCGAGACGAAGGAGTATATCGATGTGAATATCCCGTATGCCGAGCTTATCCTGGGGACGCTTGCGATCCTCATCCTCGCGTGGCTCATCTTCCACAGTAGCCGTTTCTCCTTCAATGGTCGCCTTCCCGTATCCAGAAAGGCGTGGTGGGCGATGGCGCTGCTCTTCCTTGTGAATGTCGGTCTCTGCTGTCTGTCCATCGGGGCGACGCGACTTGCGCATGTGTATTATGAGACCTACGAGACGCTTTCCAGCTTCTCTGATTTCCAGACGATGGTGGAGAAGCGCCGCCACATGTCGATCAAGGATCGCGTCCTTGCCGCGCAGCTCAAAGCGGCGCCGGACGGTGTCTACGTCCTCATCATCGGCGAGTCTCTGACGCGCGACCACATGGGCGTCTATGGCTATCACAGAGAGACGACGCCTTTCCAGACCGAAGCGGCCGCAGACTCGCACTATACCTTCTTCAATCATGCCTATTCCTGCTATACACAGACCGTCCAGGTCCTGACCGAAGCCCTGACGGAGAAGAACCAGTACAATGATATGGAGCTGGTCGATGCTTACTCCATCATTGACATGGCAAGGCAGGCCGGCTTCCATACCACATGGATCTCAAACCAGTCTCGCTATGGTGTCTGGGATACGCCGATCGGTGCGATCGGAAGCGCCTGTGATGATCAGTACTGGATCAACCAGTATGTCGGCACAGATGTCGTGACGAAGGACTACGATACCGCCCTCATCCCCTATCTGCGTAAGGTCGATCCGAAGAACCGGCGCCAGCTCGTCGTCGTCCACCTGATGGGTAGCCATGTCAGCTACTGGGACCGCTATCCGTCCGAGTTCTATCACTGGCCGGAAAGCATGGGAAAGGCACGCTCGACGGCTGACGTCATGAATGATGAGTATGACAACTCCGTCCTCTTTAACGACTACGTTGTCGAAAGCATCATGAACGAAGCCGTGAACTACATGAAGGCAGACACTGTCCTCTACTTCTCTGACCATGGGGAGCAGGTCACTGCGCGTCCGGGGCATAATGCAGACCAGTTCGACTACACGATGGTACACATTCCCTTCTGGATCTACACCTCGGATGACTACCAGAGGAGCCACCCGCGCATCCTGAAGACTATGTGGGAAAGAAGAAATATGCCATTCACCAATGACATGCTCTACGACACCTTCATGGGTCTCATGGGACTCACGGCGACCCGCTACGATGAAAAGTCCGACATCTTTTCCCCTGCCTTTGATAAAGATGTGACGACGCTCATGACCATGTACGGCAATGTAATGGTCAGAAACGATACCGAGCAGCTCGGAAGCGGCAAGGAGGCAGAGGACGAGCGCTGGAACAATGAAATCCATCGCCGCCGCCTCTTCGCTCCGTCTTTCGACTGGAGCCGGTATCAGCCTGTCAAGATTGCGGGAGAAGAGATCCCCGATG